>NZ_JBHXAS010000124.1:0-13676 GCF_042727425.1 Peribacillus sp. NPDC060253 | reverse complement strand
AAAACTACGTCAGACTTAAACTGAACCGCCGTATACCGAACGGTACGTACGGTGGTGTGAGAGGTCGGAGGCTAGGCGCCTCCTCCTACTCGATTGTGTAGAATTATCTCGTTGAAGGCCGGAATAGATGGGTTGCAGGCCGAATTAGATGGCAGTCCGCCAACAAATTGGAATTTTGAATAGTTTTGTTGGTCTTTTTTACCATTTTTACGAAATGACGTAATTACAAGAGTGAATTATTTGTAAATTAACCCTTTATCGGATAGTCTTACAAAATGATAGTTACCAAAAGTTAGTTTGTTCTCAAAAAAACAAAGTTTAACAGGAGGAATTTTAATGAAGCAAATTAAAACTAAAATTTTTGAACCTGTAACAGTTGGTGCATGGAATTTAAAAACGAGAACAGCGATGGCTCCTATGACACGGGCGTTTGCTGATAAAGAAACTGGTGTTGTGAATGACCTGACCGTAGAATATTACCGTAAACGGGCAAAGGATGGAATCGGACTTATCATTACAGAAGGTGTTGTGATTTCTCCAAGAGCAAAGGGGAATCCAGGAGTTCCGGGGATTCACACTCAAGAGCAAATCAACGGGTGGAAAAAAGTAACGGAAGCTGTTCACGCTGAAGGCGGAACGATCATTGCACAAATCTGGCATGTCGGCCGTGCAAGCCACAACGAACTTGCAGGAGGACTTCCACCGCAGGCTCCGTCTCCTATCGCTGCTGAAGGAAAGGTTTCACGATTCGGGAAACCCTTTGATATTCCTGAAGAAATGACTGAAGCGGAGATTGCAGAAGTAGTGAGCCAATACAAACAAGCTGCACAAAATGCAATGAATGCCGGCTTTGACGGTGTGGAAATTCATGGTGCACACGGCTACTTAATAGATCAGTTTAATTCTGACACTTCCAATAAAAGGACGGATCGGTACGGCGGTGATTTAAAACAGCGTCTGACATTTATGAAGGAAGTGTTAAAAGCGGTCATCGACGCGGTTGGAGCGGACCGTACCCTTATTCGTTTCTCGGCTTTGAAGATTGACCAGCCAGCTTACATGTGGGATGACCCTGAAGCAGCGATCGAAACATTTATTGAGGCTTTCCATGAAGCAGGAGTCAAAATGATTCACCCTTCCACGATGGAATTTACCAAGCCGATTGCCAAAGGATTGACCATGCATGAATTGGTACGCAGTCATTGGGATGGAGTTATAGTTGGTGTAGGTGGGCTTGATGTGAAAACAGCAGAAGCCGCACTCGAAAAAGGCATCATTGACGTTGCTGCAATTGGACGTCCGCTTATTGCCAATCCGGATTATCTGGCACGAATTAAGCAGGATGAAAAACTTGTTGAATATGATGCAAAGAAACATTTAGGGCAATTGATTTAAAAAGCAAATAAGACTATCGCTTGTTTCTGTAAGTATACCGTCTTGACCATCATTAACTGATGCGATTCTTCAATAAGAAGGATCGCCTTTTCCTTATGGAGCAATTGGGAAGAAAGGAAATATATTTTGCAAATCTACTAGAAAGAGAGGGGATACCAATGGAGCGTATTATGGTTATAGGAGTGTCCGCGGGTGTTGGAAAATCTACTTTTGCAAGAGGGCTTGGAGAATATTTAAATATCGAAGTACATCATTTGGATACATTCTACTGGAGACCTGGCTGGGTGGAAGCTCCTTTAAATGATTTCATTTCTGCTCAGAAGGAAGTATTGAGTCATAACAAGTGGATAATAGAAGGAAATTATAGTGATTCTTTTGCTTTACGTTCGGAGCATGCCGATACGATCATTTATTTAGAACTACCTCTACATGTTTGTCTTTACCGTGTTGTAAAACGTCGATTGTCTTATATAGGTAAAACACGACCTGATATGTCTGTAGGCTGCAATGAAAAATTAGACTGGCAGTTTGTTAAATTTATAATGATCACCTATTTTCCTCGCAAGAAAAAAATGAAAAACATACTTGGAGAACTTCAAAGGACGAAGCCGGAAAAGCTAATAGTCATTTTAAAAAGTAAGCAGGAAATTGAAGGATATTTGCTAAATAGGAAGGATTAAGCCCTAAGGTTGTCTTGGGGCCATTTTCATTTCATCGTAACCACCGTTTTCTGACCCGGCTGCAACAGCCCTTTTTGTTTTTTTTGAAAGTCGCGATCATTTTGACTTCAGTTAGTGTCACATTCATAAATCTTATACATATTATGTAAGCTTGTACATACATATTTATTAAATAACTTTGGGACAGGAGGACACTGGTTAAAATATATTTGAATTTGGGTGATGGATAAAAATGTTTAAAACACGAAAGGTTAGATCCGATAAAAAATATACTATTAAACCAACGATTCCAGTAAAACTTAAAGAAACATTAATTAAAATATCATATATCACGACTACACCGGTTAAAGATGTTGGAGCGTTTATTTGTGAATCAGGTTTATATTCAAAACAAGTCATTGAAATGTTATCCGTACATTTCAGAAGAACGTATCAATTTAATAATACGGTGTATTTTGGAGAACTTGAAAGAAGGTCACTTCAAAGAGAAAAGTATAATGTACCAACGGATAGAGCTACAATTCGTTTCATCGAATCTACTAATGAACAAATTAATGCTTTGGCATACTCCTTAGATGTTACTCCATCTAAAGCAACCGCCCTGTTATTGGAAACAAGCATCAAGAATCCAATCATAATCAACGAGTGTTTTAACTATTATTTACAGAAAAAGATAGATCCATCAAGAATTATAGAGTTAAAGAAACTTATAAAGTTTATCAATGATAATAATCCTTATGAGGAAGAAATTTCTTGGTCCGAGATATTATCCACTGAAGTACAACAACGATGATGTTGTTTAAAAAAATAAATAGGTGAAATCAAGTATAAGAATTTAATAGAGTGGATAGACTAATAAAAAAGGAGTGGGAGATTATGGAAACTAAAACTAAAGAAGAAACGAAAGAAATGTGGAGCGAAATTAATCAATGCATAACGCGATTAATTGATGAAAAACATGACTTGTCCTTTCAGAAGAAAAGCAATGATAATTATATCAATCTATATATTCAAACAGCCGTATTACACACCTTATTTGGACTCTCGGATGAACTTAGGAGAATTGAAAGGAAATATACTGACTTGTGATGTTAACTAGAAAGGTCTCGTGATTGTGAAACAGTGACCCCCCTAGGTTAAATGTCTGACAGACAGTCACCTAAGGGCTAGGAGCAGGAGTATACCTGACTCTATGTCCAGTATACTCTTATCACTTCCAAGTGGAGTAAATGCAAAAACTTTCATGCGTGCATAGAACATAGCACACCTGTTTTTCCAAACAATGGCTTTTTAAAGAAACAAAATCATATGCTCTTCATCATAATAGGTATGATCTATCTTCAATGCTCTTTTCTCTTTTCCAAAAACCTCAAAACCCAAATCAGAATAGAGTTTTTTTGCTGCCTCATTAGTTGTCACGACAGATAAATAGATCTGCTCGATTCCTTCCGTATTTTTGGCCTTCTTAATGACTTCTGCCATCAAGCGCATTCCAATTCCATTACCACGTTTTTCAGGAGAAACGTACACGGCAAAGATAGTGGCTTTATGCTTTAGTTTAAGCTTATTTTCTTTAACTAAAGTAACTACACCGATAAGTTTTTCGTTTTCAAATGCACCTAAAGTAAAAGACTCGTCCGATTGAAACCTGCTCTTATATGTTTCTAAAGGATTTTTCTTTTCCTCCTCAAAGCTTGAACCGAATGACTCAGGATTGTTTTGTAAAGCTTCTAATCTTAATTTCCGGTAATTTTCAGCATCCAGTGGATTCAAGATTCTTATATTCATTATTTCCTCCTATTTAAATGAAAAGTAATTCCTTCTATTTTTTTATCTACCGAGGGAGACCAAAAGGAAAATCATAGACAGTTTTCGGTATCATTTTAAAGGATTCAATAAATCCTGTTAATCTTCCTTCACAAAAAAATTACGTCTTTGAAGAGAGGGAATGCTGAGACGTTGTATTAAATTGAAAAGAAGCTCTTAGTGCTTTGCTGGTACTATAAAAAAATAAGAACAGATCCTCAAATGGATTTGTTCTTATTTTGGTTGGCTATTCGGTTATCCTAATCCTTTTTTTGAATGAAAAAAATGGCACATAATAGGTAATAATAAGTTTGGGATTTTCAGTAAGAGGATACATACAGAGTGTTAATGGAAGCATTAGGAAATCTTAATCTTTGACCGATGAACTTCATCAGTGATACGCTTACTTTTCGATATTACATATTCAAAATCAAGGAGGAATGAAGGATGACACAATCCAAACAACAAAAAATCACCTTGGCAAACCGTCCAAAAGGTATGCCTTCGAAAGAGGATTTTAACTTTGTGGAGAGTGAAGTTCCCACACCAAAAGATAATGAGATTTTAGTACGGACGCTATATTTATCTGTCGATCCATACATGCGTGGAAGAATGCAAAATACTAAATCATATATTGCTCCATTTGAATTGAATAAGGTCATCACAGGCGGCGTTGTTGCTGAAGTGGTAGACTCTAAATCGAATTCCTTTAAACAAGGGGATGTCGTGGTTGGGAATATAGACTGGGCAGAATATACAGTGGTCACTGAAAAAGAAATTCGAGTAATTGATCCTAAGGTGGCTCCGGTCACAACTCATTTAGGGGTTCTTGGAATGACCGGTTTAACAGCTTATTTTGGTTTGCTTGATATTGGCAAGCCTCAAGAGGGTGAAACGGTCGTAGTATCCGGAGCAGCTGGGGCTGTTGGTTCAGTTGTTGGACAAATAGCTAAGATTAAAGGTGCTAGGGTTGTCGGTATCGCTGGTTCAGATGAAAAACTTGAGTACTTAACGAAAGAACTTGGCTTTGATGGTGCCGTAAATTATAAAAAAGATAGTTTTGCGACAGATTTAAAAAATGCCGTTCCTGATGGTGTCGATGTTTATTTCGATAATGTGGGTGGCGAGGTGACTGATGCTGTTTTCACACTTTTGAATACAAATGCCCGAATTCCATTATGCGGGGCGATTTCATCATATAATGCAGAAGGAAAAGATTTAGGACCGCGTTTGCAATCAGCCATGATCAAAACGAGTGCACTAATGAAAGGTTTCACAGTTGGAAATTATGCCGCTCGTTTCCAAGAAGGCGCAACGGATTTAGGGAAATGGCTCCAAGAAGGAAGACTGAAGTATGAGGAAACCATAATTGAAGGGTTTGAAAACACACCTGATGCCTTTCTAGGCTTGTTTAAAGGAACGAACCTCGGTAAACAACTTGTAAAAGTTGCGGAACCCGAATTCGCTCAACTATAAGTTTATGGGAACATAGTGGAGGCGAGATCTTGTTTGATCTTAGAAAATGAGGGTGTATTAAAAGAGCGTCATTTCAAAAAAATCTCGTCAAACCAATAATAATAGAGGTCGAAGCACATCTTCCAGCTAAATCGATGTGCTTCGACCTTTTTTTTGATTGGATATAGGGTTGTCCATTCAGGAACAATTACAAAGCATGTCCTTCATGAGAGATAATCAACCATAGGAATAAAATATGCAGTGGAATTCTCTGGATTTTCATATGTTGGGATCAATGTCGTTTTGGGAGTTTTTGTCGCTTGAATAACAAACGAGATAAGATAGTTATATAGATCATCAATAATTTCGATGCAAGTCACTGACACAAGAATCGATGTGCAGATATGGGCCATGTTTGTCTACATATTTGTTGAAGTCATGACAGTGATGTTCCTTCGTGAAAGTCATACGAAAAGTAGGTGAAAAACAAAGGCATTCAAGAATTACTTACCCTTTACGGTATCTTTTGTTCCATATGAAGGATATTAAAAAAGGGTCTCCTTAAACATAGAACTCAGCATAATGTTATGATAAAGTAAATATAATAGTTACCTAGGTAATCATTTAATGAAAGGATAAATCTGAAATGAATGAAAAGCAAAGGACATCTTCAAAATCTCTGAAGTTGGATGTAATACATACGACATTTAAACAGGCTTTTGAATTAAAAAAGAATCCATTTCCATGGATAAAAGCATTAAGTGCAGGGATAGCGGCTGCCTTACCCGTTTTCATTGGCTTATTATTCGGCAATTTAGCGTACGGTTTATTGGCAGGAATAGGCGGTTTCACTTATTTATACGTATTTAACCAACCGTATCACCAAAGAGCTAAAAAGATTTTCTGTGTGATGGTGGGTCTTGCATTATCTGTTGTATTAGGGACGCTTTTGGCTCCATACCAATTGGGAACAGCCATAATGATGGGGATCATCGGGGCAAGTGTTTTTTTTATTTTTGGTGCATTAAAGATTCCCGGTCCTTCGGCGGTTTTCTTCGTCTTGAGTTTTGCGCTAGCGACAGGTATGCCCATTGATCAGACTCTTGCGCCGTTGCGTGGAGGCCTAGTTTTATTGGGTGGGGCACTGTCTTGGATAATCTGTATGTTAGGTTGGTTCTTCAATCCTCATGGACCAGAAAAGCTTGCGGTGGAAAAGGTATACAGAGAATTGGGGGCTTTCTTTGATTCACTAGGCACCGGGAGATTCAATGCAGCAAGACAAAGAACGGTATTGGCGATGAAACAGGCGGAAGATACATTGTTAGCAGGATTTTCAAACAGGCGAAGTCCAGACATGTTAAAGCGGTTGTTTCTATTGAACGACCATGCGAATGTCATTTTCTTGGAAGCATTGGAAATATCCTTGCGTAAAAAGGTTGTACTAACGCCAGAATTAGGACAATCGGTACGTGCCTTGGCTGACTCCATTGCATCTAAAACTAAAAATGAATCAAAGATTCTCCAGCCGGACCAAATGGAACTAGAGGTGGAAAAGCTATTCGTTGAAATTTACAATGCAGATGCCATCATGAATGAACCGGTTAGTAAAATCCACCAAGAAGCATCAATCTCAAAGCCTTCTTTAAAAACGATTTTTCTTGGGGCGTTCGATAAGAACTCAATTGTCTTTCTCTCTTCCATTCGATATGGAACAATCCTTACCATTGCAGCAATCATAGCCTATTCCGCTGATTTTAACCGTTCGTACTGGATTCCCTTATCCTGTGCAGCCGTTATGTCTGGTGCGTCCATCGTTGCCACATTTCATCGGGCGGTCCAAAGGACTTTCGGGACAATCATGGGACTCCTAATAGCAAGCTTAATTCTTGCATCCGTTCATAACGAGTTCATTATCGTTCTGATCATTTTGTGTTTGACAATCATTACTGAGCTTTTCATCGTAAGGAATTATGGATTGGCGGCGATGTTTTTTACCCCTTCAGCTTTAATCATGGCGGAATATTCAACTCAAAGCTATGATTTTAGTTTTTTTGCGACCGTAAGAATAACCGATATCGTCGTTGGGAGCATGATAGGTCTTCTTGGATCGCTGTTAATCGGCAGTCGATCGGCATCAAGTCTTCTCAATCATTTGATGGCCAAAACGATTCGAAGCCAGGGTCAATTTCTATTGGTGGCGTTCTCAGAACATGATAATGAACTTGCAATCGATGAAAGAAGTGAAAGGAACAAAATGCAAACCAATATGGTAAATCTATTAACGGTCTACAATGCGGCTCTTGGTGAGATATTCAAAAACAAGGACAGGCTGGAATCACTGTGGCCCGTCATATTTTCGATAGAACAGTTGGGATATTTATTAAATGCAAGCTTGAAATTCTCTGATAGGTCGGTACTTTCAGAGCGTGAACTTGCTCAATTACTGTATGTTTTTGAAACGATGGCAATCGCTGCAGATAAGGGGCGGTCACTTACTAACAAAGAGGTTCCGGAAATTGAAGGGTACTCAAAAATCCGCCATGAAATTTTGGATCTTCAAAAAGCACTTCGGTTTAGCGGTGAAGCAACGAGCTAATCAATCTCCTCAGGGAGTTTTTATTATGGGCTTCTATTCATTAAACGAAGTGGTTCATTCCCTTAATTAAAAGACGGAAAATAAAATGTATATAGAAAAGTCTGTGAAAATGCCAATTTTCATTATAAAATGTACTTACATACAGAAAGGTGATGAACCATGTCAAACATTGCAAAATTTCGTGATTTTTTAACTAGTGAGAAAATCTATATGAATGAGTTGAATGAAGATGGCACCACCTTTTTTAGAGCTGAGCAGAAGTTAAAGGATGGGTGGAAGGTTCTTTTAGTTTTTGCATTCAATCAAGATGAAAATGTGGCGGACTTATTTTGCTTTAATGTCGCCGAGTTGAAGAATCCTGATAAAAAGCAAGATGTACATACACTGTTGAATGAATATAATGCTAATTTTAGGTATTCAAAGCTGTATGAAGAAAAAGGGACCATTTCCATTCGTTATTCATACTCCCTAGAGGGGGATTTTGTACCGGATCTAGCGTTCAGGAAGTTAATCATGTTGCTTGAAACGGCACAGCAGGTTTACCCTCGGCTAATGGAAGTCATTTGGTCTTAAATCATGCTATAGGTTGAAAAAGTTCTCTGATTCAGGGGACTTTTTAACATCTTTGCTAGAGTGAATGAATATATTATCGTTACTATCCATAAATTTAAATTTTTTTAAAAACAACTATTGCATTTTTTCACATAAAACTATATAATTAATTTTGTTGGTAATACGATTCGACAAAGTTCTACAAGGATATGCGGGTGTAGTTTAGTGGTAAAACCTCAGCCTTCCAAGCTGATGATGAGGGTTCGATTCCCTTCACCCGCTCCAATACATACTCATAACGTAGGGTTTCGTTACCTGGAGAACGAAGCTTTGCGTTTAAATATTATAATGAGAATTCTACTGTTTACAGTGGGATTTTTTTATTGTCCAAATTTGTATATCTATCTCTTTTACCTTTAATTTAAGGAAGTAACAGTCTGGGAAGCAAAGGAGCTGGGACACATATAGGTGGCAGTAACGATAACTTGCCAGCCCGCGATTGCAGCTGTAAGAATGAACTCGGGGATATAGTGTGAATCTCAGGTGAAACCAAACTGGAGCATCTATAATTATGTTTAAACGGATCATGTATTAACCCCTTCCGAATTTGAAAGGGGTTTATTTCTGGTCAATTTTGATCATCCTTCTACAATTGAGTAAGTCCCTTCACCACCGTGGATTTCAAGGAACATGTCCATCAACGATTTTGTTAGCTGATGGGCTTCCGTGATAGGTGTGTTGGGTTGTAAATAAATGATTTGGATGGCCTTTTTCGTTTCTTCGGTGACTTTCGTTCGGTTTGAATCAACGTAAGGACTTCCGAATGTGCCATCACGATCAGCTGAAGTAATCATATGTTCCATGGAATTCAATCGGCCGTTCAAGCCTTCATAACCGTCAGAACCATCGCCAATTTTAATCGAGATGTCACCTGCTAATTTATCCCCGTCATAAATGCCGATCGGCACTTCATATAAAAGGGAGAAGAAGTTATTCAAATCGATGGCGGAATGGACGGGGGTTAAGTAATTTTGTTTTTTTACACGGCGGTAAAGGGCTTCAACGGAAGGGCGATAACGAGAAGGGTTGGTTCCTGTCGTCTTGAAAATCTCTCGCCATACTTTAATGCCGGAAAAGTCGGTCAATTCCTTTTCTTCAAGGTCGAAGTAAAGAGCTTCCTGAAATAATTGAAGCCTTCCTTTCACCATTTGTGGGGAGGGACCTACTTCGATGTTTTCATATGTAATGATACCAACTTTGAATTCAGGGATTTTACTGCTAAGATTAGCCGATATGGTAATTTCCAAGCGTTTCACCTCCAAAAATGATTGCAATTAGTTTATCATAGATAGCAATGGTTTGAAATGGATACAAGCCTGGGAATACTGAATGAACGAAGGTGATAAACATGGATATGAATACATTCAAGCAAGAAGTGATTATATATAGTAAAGAAATCGGCATCGATAAAATCGGTTTTACATCGGCCACGACTTTTACCGATTTGAAAAGTCGGCTGATACGTCAACAGGAACTGGATTATCAATCAGGGTTTGAAGAAGCCGATATTGAAAAAAGGGTCAGGCCTGAATTGATTTTCGATAAACCGCAGTCCATCATTTCCATTGCGCTGGCATATCCTTCGAAATTGAAGGATGCCCCGCAAAGTACAAAAAGTGAGCGGCGCGGGATTTTTTGCCGGGCTTCTTGGGGAACGGATTATCATACCGTTCTTCGTAATAAATTGCAGTTACTTGAGGATTTCATAAAAGATAAAGTACCAGGTGCAATGACGAAGTCCATGGTTGATACGGGTGAGTTATCAGATCGAGCAGTGGCAGAACGTGCAGGAATCGGGTGGAGTGCAAAAAATAGTATGATCATCACTCCGGAATTCGGGTCTTATGTATACTTGGGAGACATGATTACCAACTTGCCATTTGAACCGGATCAGCCGATGGAAGATCAATGCGGGACATGCAACAAATGTGTGGATGTTTGCCCAACAGGTGCGCTCGTACAGGGTGGCCAACTGAATTCCAAACGTTGTATCGCGTTCTTGACGCAAACAAAAGGGTTCCTGCCGGATGAATTCAGGACGAAAATAGGCAACCGTTTGTATGGATGTGATACCTGCCAGACCGTTTGTCCGAAAAACAAAGGAATGGATTTTCATTTTCATGAAGAGATGGAACCCGACCCTGAGTTAGCGAAACCGCTGCTGAAACCTCTGCTTACCATCTCGAATCGGGAATTCAAAGACGCATATGGCCATGTATCCGGCTCTTGGCGCGGTAAAAAACCAATCCAACGAAATGCCATTTTAGCATTGGCCCACTTCAAAGATGAAACGGCATTGCCCCAATTGATCCAGGTCATGAAGGATGATCCAAGGCCTGTGATTAGGGGAACGGCCGCCTGGGCGGTTGGGAAAATTGGTCGGGAACAGGTTGTTTCCATTTTGGAAGAAGCACGAATGAAGGAAACGGATAAAGAGGTACTGACAGAAATCGAGAAAGGACTGCAGTTTTCCTTGGAACTACAATGATATATATAAAGCAGCCGCTCCGTGAATCATTATGGGGCGGTTTTTTTGTGGGGGCTTGGTGTGTCCCTTTTGAGTATTTGATTGATTAGGAGTCTCCGTATATTTTTAATAATAGAAAGGATTGATACTCCACTTTTAATGAAGTTGTGTTTTGTCCATGCCCTCACACATACACATTAGCATAGATGGTAAGAAGGAGGGCATGAACTTGAAGGAACAGTTGCAACGCCTTTTACAAGAAAGAGTAGAGTTTTATACTTCCGATAATCAGGAACGGAGTGAAAGGAAATTACATCTGAAAAAGGAATTGATGAGGAACCGTGCTGCGGAAATCGTTCGAGTGAATGCTGCAGGCAAGGTTCATTCAAAGAAAAAGGAAGACAATGATACAGTCCTAACTTATCAGGTGCACCTGCAGTATTTATTGAAACAGGAGGATTCATTTTATATAGAAGAAGAAATGGAAGAAAGGGAGGCAAGGTTTCGAAATGGGTACATGGTGGATGAACGTGAACTTGTGCCCAGCTTTGAAACGGAAGAGGGAACACCAAAGTGGGATGCAGGCGCAGAGCGTCTCGGATATAAGTATGAGCGGATGAAGGCCGTTCAATACGCCGAGCGTTGGTGGAATGAATTCAATCCGGGATACCATAAATTCACTGATGACTGTACGAATTTCATTTCACAATGTTTACATGCGGGAGGAATTCCAATGTGGGGGGCGCCGAACAAAAATAAAGGCTGGTGGATTAGAGGAAAAAGCTGGAGCTACACTTGGACGACTGCCCATTCTTTATATCATCTGCTAAAAGCCGGGAATCTCATCAGGACGAAGCAAGTGGAATCGGCATATGAATTGAATTTAGGTGATATCCTCTGTATCGATTTCGAAGGGGATGGTCGGTTTGATCACAACTTGATCGTAACGGCAAAGGATCAGGATGGGATGCCGCTTGTGAACGCACATACGATGAACAGCCGGCACAGGTATTGGACATATGAGGATTCGACTAGGTATACACCGAACATCGTTTATAAATTCTTTGTGATTTTAGATGGGAGGTGATAGGTTTTTAGTCTTTTTTGTTTAATGCTATAATTAAGGTGAAATTTAAACTAGAGGTGAAAATGAAGTGGCAATACATGTAGTTTTATATCAACCACAGATTCCAGCAAATACAGGCAATATCGCAAGAACGTGTGCAGGGACGGATACGTCTTTACATCTCATTCGCCCGCTTGGTTTTTCTACCGATGACAAACAGCTCAAACGGGCCGGGCTCGATTATTGGGAGAATGTAAAGATCCATTATTATGATTCACTAGAAGAGTTTTTTGAAAAGAATGCGGGCGGTGAATTTTATTATTTAACGAAATTCGGGGAGCAGCCGCATTCCAGCTTCGATTACAGTGATCAGGACAGTGAGATATATTTCATTTTTGGCCGTGAAACGACGGGTCTCCCGAAAGAGCTGATTCAAGAAAATATGGATCGGTGCCTGCGGATTCCAATGACGGATAAAGTACGCTCGCTAAATCTGTCAAATACAGCAGCCATCTTGATTTATGAAGCATTGAGACAGCAAAATTACCGTGATTTGGATTTAAAAACTAAAGGTTGAGTTACACGCATACTGTCATCGGGGGCATTTCAGCCCCGATGATCGATGTTTTACTTTACATACTTATTAGGGGTGGGAGCTTTGAATAATATTATTGAGAAGATCTTAGATCACCGTTCCATTCGATCTTTTGAGGACAAGCTATTGTCTGAGGAGCAAATTAATACGATTGTGGAATGTGCCCAGGCTGCATCGACTTCAAGCTATATTCAAGCGTATTCAATCATTGGGGTAACAGATCCGGAAAAGAAAGCCAAGCTTGCTGAACTTGCCGGTCCACAACCTTATGTAGAGAAGAATGGACATCTATTTGTCTTTTGCGCCGATTTATATCGCCAGGATATGGTTTCGGAGATGGAAGGCAAGGACCTTACCGAATCGATTGAAAGCACGGAGAAATTCATGGTTGCCTGCATTGACGCTGCTCTAGCGGCTCAAAATGCAGCATTGGCCGCAGAATCGATGGATCTCGGCATTTGCTATATAGGCGGGATCCGCACCCATCTCCCTGAAGTGTCCGAGATTTTGAATATACCGCATCGGGTTATTCCGTTATTCGCTCTAGTGGTTGGATATCCGAAAAACCGTTCCGATAAAAAGCCGCGTTTGCCGCAGTCCAATATCTATCATGAAAATGGATATCAGGCGGATAAGCAGGAGTTCATCGGACAACTTGAAGAGTACAACGAAACGATCTCAAGTTATTACGAGCAACGGACGAAAGGGAAACGAAAAGACACCTGGACAGGGCAAATGGCTGACATGCTTGGAAAGAAAAGCAGGTTGTACATGAAAGATTACGTGGAAAAGCAAGGATTCAAAAAACATTAAATGATGAAAATGGCCAAGTAGGAATCATTATTCCCAAAAAAAGAGCCATCCTGAAAGATCCCGGAATTATTTCTGGGATCTTTCAGTTTTGACAAAAACAATTTCAGCTCAAATTTCCCATCAGAATTTCTTCTTATTTACCCATGAATTACTATTGACAATATATTTAGATAGAATTATAGTATTTAAGT
>NZ_JBHXAS010000123.1:0-13710 GCF_042727425.1 Peribacillus sp. NPDC060253 | reverse complement strand
CTCTTATTTAACTATGAATTTCATTTGGCGGAATACAAAACTAGTTTTCTTATGATTTGGCTTTTCGCTATAATGAGATAAATAGGGAGAAAGACGGTGAAGAAAATGCTTGAAAATCTTAAACAAAAATTCCCGAACGCTCTTTCCAATAAATTGGATACTGATAGCGTTTCTGAATATGTTTGGTTCGAAGACTCAATAGGAAGTATACTTGGCATTCCCCATTCAGAAATCACGGCCGAAGAAATCCGTTTACTGGAATTACTATTCGCTCCTTCCTTAAGCCAAAATGATCTCACCACGTTTCCAAACGCATCATGGAACTCTTTTTTATCCGAACCGAATGCACCCTTGCCTTTAACTAACTGGGAGAATGTTCGATTCATTCATTTTAAACTGACACATGCTGATTTTTCCAACACTGATTTTGAAGACGCCTTTCTCGCTTTCGTTCCATCTGACGCAGCCTTCGTCTGGGAAAATGAAACCTCAGGAATTTTAATAGAAACGGACAAGGATGAATCCTTATCCAAAAATGAACTAATTGCCATTACATCGACGCTTGAAAGTGATTTTTATGTAAAGACCCGGATGTTCACCGGGCGCTTTCACCCTGTCAATCAAGAACTTCGTCATCACAGGAATCAGGAAAAAAAATGTTTTGATTTGGCCCAAGTGCATTTACCGGATTTAAAGGTGGCTGATTTGGCAGACATCATCCCTCACTCACTATTAAAGGAGCAATCCGTTACGAATACCAAGTGGTATATCAATGAAATTCTCGGCAAGACTCAGCAGGATATTGAACTTATCAAAACGATTAAAACGTATATCGAGTGTAATTCCAATGCCACCTATGCCGCCAAACAGCTTTATATCCACAGGAACAGCTTACAATACCGAATAGATAAATTCACTGAAAGAACGGGACTCGATATTAGAAACTTTCGTCACGCCTTGACTGCTTATTTGATTCTTTTACTGAATGAATAACATTGCACAAAAAAGGATAATTATCCTTTTTTGTGCAATGTGCCTATACTTATTTCCAAACTGATAGCTTAGACTATAGTTAATTGTACAAGTAATCAGTAGTTTAAAAGGGGGATTTTTCATGGCAGAGTTGGTATTAGATCATATATTCAAGATTTATGATAAAAAGGTGACGGCTGTTAAAGATTTTAACCTTCGTGTTGCAGATAAGGAATTCATTGTTTTTGTGGGACCTTCCGGGTGCGGGAAGTCTACTACTTTACGGATGATTGCCGGTTTGGAAGACATTTCACAAGGGGATTTATATATAGACGGCAAGCGAGTCAATGATGTCCCTCCTAAAGATCGTGATATTGCGATGGTTTTCCAGAACTACGCTTTATATCCACATATGTCCGTCTTTGACAATATGGCTTTTGGATTAAAGCTCAGGAAAACGCCGAAAGCGGAAATCAAGCAAAGAGTCAATGAAGCGGCAAAGATCCTCGGACTGGAAGAGTTTCTAAATAGGAAACCCAAAGCCCTTTCAGGTGGTCAGCGCCAGCGTGTGGCACTTGGCCGTGCAATTGTACGTGACGCAAAAGTTTTTTTGATGGATGAGCCATTATCCAATCTCGACGCAAAGCTACGGGTTCAAATGCGGGCGGAAATCGCTAAACTACATAAACGACTGGACACCACAACGATATATGTCACACATGACCAAACAGAGGCAATGACCATGGCGACACGCCTTGTCGTTATGAAGGACGGTATCATCCAACAGGTCGGTGCGCCAAAAGAAGTTTACGAGAAACCGATAAATGTTTTTGTCGGTGGCTTTATAGGATCACCTGCGATGAACTTCTTTACCGGAACATTAAAAGAAGGTATCTTTAAAATTGGTGAGCAATCGCTCGAAATACCTGTATTTAAGATGAAGATGCTGCGTGATCAAGGATATGTCGGAAAAGAAATCATCCTCGGCATCCGACCAGAGGATTTCCATAATGAAGGAGCTTACTTCACGGAGTCCACTAACACTACATTCACGACCCAAATTGATGTAGCTGAACTCATGGGTGCGGAAATTATGCTTTACTCCACATTCGAGGGGCAGGACTTCGTTGCCCGGGTGGATGCGAAAAATATTATCCATGCAGGCGAAAACATCGAGCTTGCCCTCGACATGAATAAAGCCCACTTTTTTGATAAAGGGACCGAACATCGCATTCTGGTTGAAGAAGATGAACAGATTGCTGAAGGCATGAAGTTGCCTGCTAATTAAATAAACAAAAGACCCGTTCATGAACGGGTCTTTTTGTGTTTTCTGACAACTATTCCTGCACCAATAGCACTTCATCATGTCCGCATTCTGAGCATTTCATGATATGCGGGCATTGGCCTTTCTGAAGGGATTGAGGGTACCCGTCGTTTAGCTTGAGTGTGTCTATGTCCATATAGGCGCTGTATTCATCAGCGTAATCCATGAATTTCCCTTTATCGTCAAGATCACTGCCGCATTCCGGGCAATTCACATGAATTTTTCTTAGACCGTTACAAAGCGGGCATAAAGACATTGTTTTTCCTCCTGTTTCAGATAACGTTTTGATCTTAAGTTTTTTCATTCCATGATTCAAATATTGAAACACCCTCCCTAAAAACAGTGGGAGGGCATTCCTAGGCATTATTTATTAACCATGTTAGCTGGGTCGACCCACGCTTTGAATTCATCTTCCGTCAGGAATTCCAATTTCAACGCTGCTTCTTTTAACGTAGAATTGTCCTTGAATGCAGTTTTGGCGATCTTGGCTGCTTTTTCATAACCAATATGAGGGTTCAATGCCGTAACCAACATAAGGGAACGTTCTACATTTTCTTTGATTTTATCTTCATTTGCAGTGATGCCAACCGCACAATTATTGTTGAAAGAGTGAATGCCTTCCGTCAATAATTTAACCGTTTGCAGGAAGTTATAGATGATGACAGGTTTAAAAACGTTCAATTCGAAGTTACCTTGGCTTGCTGCAAAGCCAATTGTCGCATCGTTACCCACGATTTGTGTCGCAATCATCGTAAGCGCTTCACTTTGTGTTGGATTGACTTTACCTGGCATGATGGAGCTGCCTGGCTCATTTTCTGGAATGGCAATTTCACCGATTCCGCTTCTAGGACCACTTGCCAACCATCTGACATCGTTCGCAATTTTCATTAAATCTGCTGCCAGTGCTTTCAATGCACCATGTGCATAAACGATTTCGTTATGGCTTGTCAATGCATGGAATTTATTATCCGAAGTGACAAAAGGATGTCCTGTATCCGCTGCGATTTGTTTAGCAGAAAGTCCCGGGAATTCTTTTTTTGTATTGATTCCCGTTCCTACAGCCGTTCCTCCAAGTGCAAGGTTCAATAATTT
The DNA here is from genome assembly GCF_042727425.1 of Peribacillus sp. NPDC060253. Taxonomy (NCBI): domain Bacteria; kingdom Bacillati; phylum Bacillota; class Bacilli; order Caryophanales; family Bacillaceae; genus Peribacillus; species Peribacillus sp. NPDC060253. Next base: position 10,322 of record NZ_JBHXAS010000123.1, on the reverse strand, counting down.
TTGGCTGCTCTCCTCAATCATCGCCAAGTCTTTTTCAAGCATCGCCTTCCAACCGGAAATTTCTTGTCCTAAAGTTAGTGGAGTTGCATCTTGAAGGTGTGTCCGGCCAATTTTCACGACATCCCAAAATTCTTTTTCTTTTGAATCGAATGTATCACGAAGTGCTTTGATGGCAGGAACCAATTTTTCAGCGACTTCCATGAAGGCTGCAATGTGCATGGCGGTCGGGAATGTATCATTGGAGCTTTGTGCCTTGTTAACATCATCATTCGGGTGAAGAGTTTCAGATTCACCATTTTCTTTTAACCATTCATTCCCTTTGTTAGCGACCACTTCGTTCAGGTTCATATTACTTTGTGTGCCGCTTCCCGTTTGCCAGACCACAAGCGGGAAATGTTCATCAAGCGTACCTTCAAGAATTTCGCCGCAAATCTTAATGATGGCATTTTTTTTCACTTCCGAAATATCACCAAGATCATAGTTCACCTTTGCCGCAGCTTGTTTAACATATGCAAATGCACGTACTAATTCAATTGGCATTTTTTCATTACCGATTTTGAAATTATTGCGGCTTCTCTCAGTTTGTGCTCCCCAATATTTATCAGCAGGAACTTTCACTTCACCCATCGTATCTCGTTCGATTCTGTATTCCATGTGTTCTCCTCCTAAGTTTGCACTATTCATCGAAGACCTTATGTATATGAAATGAATAATGTCGTATTATTTTTCTCTCTATACATTGTACAAATTTTATTATTTTAAAGCAAAAAAACCGTCCAGCTTCCCCTCCCCTTTTTCTAAATAATCCATTTAATATTGCGATTATCCCTGCCCCCCTGCAGATTTTTGATGTTTTTTTAAAATACGTAAAGTGTCGATACCGCTTGGCCCCAACCGACCCAACCCTGCACATCTAAGCAATTTCCTTCCAAAATGTTCTTGACAGTAATTTATATATATAGTAAATTCAAAAGAAATTGAATAATCTAAACTCTTATCGAGAGAGGTAGAGGGAATGGCCCGATGACACCTCAGCAACCTTCATTTGTTTCAAACCAATGAAAAGGTGCTAATTCCACAAGTTTGTGAACTTGGAAGATAAGAAGAATGACTCATCCCCATTTAATCAAAGTCTTCTTCTTAAAGAAGACTTTTTTTTATTTTATATAACTCAAAGGAGCAGTGAAAACTATGTACAAAACCGAAACATATCTTGCTCAATTAGGAAATCGCAGTGAAACGGCGACGGGAACAGTCAATCCGCCGGTATACTTTTCAACAGCTTTCCGCCACGAAGGAATTGGCCAATCGACAGGATTCGATTACACAAGGACAGGTAATCCCACACGACAGCTATTGGAACGATCCATTGCCGATTTGGAAAAAGGCGACCAAGGATATGCCTGCAGTTCAGGAATGGCTGCCATTTCCACGATACTGGCTTTATTTAAATCAGGCGATGCATGGATTGTCAGCGAGGATCTTTATGGCGGTACATATCGACTGTTAGAACAAGGTTTTAAAAAATGGGGGTTGCAGTGTGACTATGTAAACACTTGTTGTTTGGAGGATATCGAGAAAGCCATCACTCCTCACACGAAAGCCATCTTCATCGAAACTCCCACTAACCCCCTTATGCAGCAAACGGACATTAGCGCCGTTGCCGCACTGGCAAAACAATTTAATCTATTGTTAATCGTTGATAACACTTTTTATACGCCTCTTATTCAGCAACCCATCCTGCTTGGCGCGGATATTGTCATTCACAGTGCCACCAAGTATCTAGGTGGTCATAATGATGTACTTGCCGGACTGATCGTGGCTAGCGGCGCGGATTTATGTGAGGCACTTGCCTTCCATCATAATGGTACCGGCGCGGTCTTGAGCCCCTTTGATTCTTGGCTGCTGATGCGCGGAATGAAAACCCTGGCATTGCGGATGGAACGTCATGAAAAGAATGCCAAGATACTTGTAGATTACTTATCGGAACATGATTGTGTAACGGACGTATTGTATCCCGGAAGAGGCGGCATGATTTCATTCCGTATCATTGATGAATCAGCGGTCAACCCATTTTTACAATCGCTCTCATTAATTTCGTTTGCAGAAAGCCTTGGAGGGGTTGAAAGCTTCATCACCTATCCCGCTACACAAACACATGCCGATATACCGCTTGAAGTCAGAACGGCAAATGGGGTTTGTAATCGCCTGCTCCGCTTCTCCGTTGGCATCGAGGATAGCGATGATTTGATTGGGGACTTACAGCAAGCATTCGCACATGTAAAAAGGGAGGCACTACGATGACAGATCATGATTTTAGTTTTGAAACCAAATTACTTCATAATCAACATAAATTCGATCCAACAACAGGCGGTGTGAGCGTCCCCATTCAGCACGCATCCACTTTCCATCAATCCGATATCGATTCTTTCGGCAAATATGATTACAGCAGAAGCGGGAACCCAACTCGCGAGGCACTTGAAGATATCATAGCCGAACTTGAGGAGGGCACTCACGGCTTTGCCTTTTCATCGGGTATGGCAGCCATCTCAACCGCCTTTCTTTTGTTGTCTGCCGGTGACCATATCGTCATTTCCGAAGATGTGTATGGCGGAACGTTCAGGATGGTCACAAGCGTACTGACGCGTTTCAATATTGAGCATACCTTTGTTGACATGACGGATCTGGAAAGCGTCAAAGCGGCCATTCAGCCAAATACGAGAGCCATATACATTGAAACGCCTTCAAATCCTTTACTTAAAGTGACCGATATTCAAGCCGTATGTAATATCGCAAAAAAAGCAGGTGCCTTAAGCTTTGTTGATAATACATTCTTGACACCAGCGTTACAAAAGCCGTTGAACCTGGGCGCTGATGTTGTCCTTCATAGTGCGACGAAGTTTTTATCCGGACATAGTGATGTAGTAGCTGGACTTGCCGTAGTGAAGGATCCGGAATTGGCAGACAGACTCGGTTCCCTCCAAAACTCCTTTGGAGCTGTACTTGGTGTTCAGGATGCCTGGCTAGTAATGAGGGGTCTGAAAACATTGTCGGTCAGAATGGAACACTCCCAAAGAGGAGCTGAAAAGATTGCCTCCTACTTAAAGGAGCAGCCATTAGTGAAAAAAGTTTATTATCCTGGTCTTGCCGATCATCCACAGTATGCCATCCAGGAGGGACAGTCCCTTGGTGCAGGAGCGGTCTTATCATTTGAATTGGAAAGCGAGGAAATTTTCCGCTCATTCGTGAACACTGTTGAACTCCCTGTTTTTGCTGTGAGTCTTGGAGCGGTCGAATCGATATTATCCTACCCGGCTAAAATGTCACATGCTGCCATGCCTGCTGATGAAAGGGAAAAGCGAGGCATCACCAACAGCCTGCTTCGTCTCTCAGTCGGACTTGAAAATCCGGACGATTTAATCAAGGACTTTGATGCCGCCCTTGTACGTATTGCAAAAGGGGAAGCTATTGCTGCAAAATGATGAAAAGATGGGTGCCTCATATATAATGGGCACCCTTTTTTTGCACAAATATCGCTTCTTTCTCAACCCAGCCAAAAAAAGGCCAACGATTTCTCGATGGCCTCACTATCATTTCTTCATATTATATTTATCAAGGAAGCGATCCACGCGTCCGCCTTTTTCAGCGAATTTCTGTTTGCCTGTATAAAATGGGTGCGTATTTGAACTGATCTCGACTTTTAATAATGGGTACGTTTGACCGTCCTCCCACTCGATCGTTTCATTGGACGTTTTTGTGGACCCCGTCAAAAATTTATAACCACTGTTGGTATCCATAAATACTACTTGTTGATAATCAGGATGAATTTCTTGTTTCACTATTATCACCTCATTGTTAGTATAGATATATGTTAACCGTAATGATAACTATTATCAATATTTATGCTTGAGAGTGCCAATAGAGGCACCCACAATATAGTGTAATCTTGTCTATCCATCCTTATTCAATTGTATTTCACCCGGCCATCCCTTTATGTGGACCAGCCTGCAGTTCATACATTTGATAGTACTTCCCTTTCAATCCCATTAATTCTTCATGTGTACCCTTCTCCGTAATTCGCCCTTTATCCAACACCAGAATTTGGTCGGCATTTTTAATCGTGGAAAGTCTATGGGCAATGATGAAGGTCGTTCTCCCTTTTTTCAGCACCTCCATTCCCTCCTGGATAATTGCCTCTGTTTCCGTATCGATGCTTGCTGTCGCTTCATCCAAAATCAATATCGCCGGATTGAATGCAAGAGCACGTGCAAAAGAGATTAGCTGGCGCTGTCCAGAAGATAAGGTTCCACCTTTTTCTATCACGGGTTCATCCAGCCCTAAAGGAAGATGCTTCAGCACTTTGTCCCCTCCTACATCCTTTAATGCCTTTTCAACCATTTCCCTTGTGATTCCTTTATGGTTCAGGGAGATATTGGATGCGATGGTGCCAGTAAATAAATAGGGATCTTGAAGGACAATTCCCATATGCTCCCTAAGCGTTTGATGGGGTATATCCAGAATACCCCTTCCGTCAATTTTGATTTGCCCTTCACTGCTGTCATAAAAACGGAACAATAAATTCATTATAGAACTTTTTCCCGAACCAGTATGGCCAACCAAGGCGACCGTTTCCCCTTGTTTTGCTGAGAAGGAAATGTCTTTTAACACATATTCATTATCCTTATAGCCAAAAGAAACATGGTCAAATTGCACATTTCCTTTGTATCTGGATATGTTTTCATCACTGACTGCCAATCCCTGCTCATCCAATAAACTGAATGCCCGCTCCCCTGCAACGAGTGCCTGTTCCAGGTTGGCGAACTGATTGACGATTCCGTGAAGCGGATGAAGCAGGCGGCTGATCAAATCAACAATTGCATACATCATCCCTAAAGAAATCGCTGAACTAGCTGTAAGTGAAATTCCACCGAAATACCAGACGAATGCTATCAGCGCCAAAACCTTAATGACACCAATCAAGTTCCCACCCGTCAACGAATTTAAATGGAGCATTTTATTTTGATAGGAATAATGCTCCCGGTTTAAACTTTCAAAAGATTGCTTCGTCTCCTTTTCACGTCCAAATGCCTGAATGATGTTCATTCCAGAAATGGATTCATTGATCATCCCATTAATATCACTGACCCGCTCCCGAATGATGTGATTATATTTCGAGGCGAATTTACGGTATACCTTCGTCCAGATAACGATGATTGGAATAAGTAAAAGGCCCATAGTACCAGCACGTGCATCCAGAATATATAGAGCGATGAGTACTCCGAAGATATTAATCGTGCTCGAAAAGAAGTTGGCGAGCACGGTTACATATAATTCCCTGATCGCCTCGGTATCATTTGTGACCCTTGCTACAACTTTCCCCGCTGGCATATTATCGAAATAACGAATCGGCAACCGGGAAATATGTGTGAAAATATCATTTCGCATCCTCTGAATGATTCGGTTAGCCGCTTTCTGTAGATAAAAGCTTTGCCCATATTGAAAAATGGATGAGATGATGACAAGGCCAAAGTAAAAAGCCACAAGCTTCAAGATTCGCGGGATTTCCGGTTGGTAAAACCCCATCACTTCCTGACTCGTCAATTTCTCTACTTGCGCCCTTTGCTCTTTCCCGTCTTTCTTGATGATTAACGTTTGGTTCTCCAAGGTTCTGCGGCCATCCATGGGTATACCTTCGTTTAAGAAGACAAATTGATTGCCAACCTGCAAAACATGGACTTCTCTGCCTTTCTTCTCACCTTCAGTAAAGTAATCCGCCCGTTTATACCAATTTTCATCATACTTAACAGCATCTTTTCCTTTTTCCGATTCATACCAAGAAGATTCGATGCCAAGTATATGTGAGTCGATGATTTTCTTGGCAACGAATGGGCCCGTTAAATCGGCCGCTACTGAAAGTGTCAGCATGATCAATGCGCCAATGATCAATTTTTTATAAAGGGCAGCATAATCAAACAGTTTCTTTACGACCTTCATGCCTTCATCTCCGTCCCTTCGTCAACCTGCTGTCGCTCGTATTGCTCCCTATACCAGCCATTATGTTGCAGTAAATCCTCATGAGTTCCCTCTTCGATGATCTCTCCACTGTCCAACACGATGATCCTATCCGCATGTTGAACGGCTGATAAGCGATGGGTTGTGATGATGGTCGTTTTCCCTGCCCGTTCATTTTGGATATTTTCAATGATTGTCGTTTCCGTTTTCGCATCTACAGCAGATAAGGAATCATCCAATATAAGGATTTCCGGATTTTTGATCAGTGCCCTCGCAATCGAGATCCTCTGCTTTTGCCCTCCAGAAAGAGCGACACCCTTCTCACCGACGAGTGTCTCAAGACGATTGGGCAGCATCATTAAATCCTTCTCAAAATCAGCAAGGCGGATAGCTTCAGCCAGTTCATCTTCCGTTGCATCCATTTTACCGAATAAGATATTTTCCCTCACAGATTTTGAAAATAAAAAATGGTCCTGTGGAACGTAGCCGATCCATTTGCGTATATCTTCAAGATCCAGTTGCTCCAACGGCATGCCGGCAAAAGATATTTCCCCTTTTCCTAAAGGATATTCCCGCAGCAATTGCTTCACGAATGTCGTTTTTCCACTTCCTGTTTTTCCGACTATCCCTAAAGTTTGACCACGTTCAAGTCGAACGGAAATATTGGATAGATTCACTACAGATGAGGATGGGTATGTAAAAAACACTTGATTGAATCCCATATTTTCCGGATTTGGAATACGCTCCAGCCCCATTGAGTTTTTCACATCCGCTTCATATGAAAGGGTATCTTGAACACGATCAAGTGAAGCATTTCCCCTTTGCATGACATTGATCAGTTCACCCACCGCGATCATCGGCCAGATTAACATGCCTAGGTACACATTGAACGAAACAAGTCCGCCTAGCGTTATGGTCTGTTGAAAAACCAGATAAGCACCATAGCCCAAACCGATTAAATAACTGATGCCGATAATAATGCTGATCGTCGGATCAAAGAGGGCATCGATTCTTGCCACTGCAAGGTTTTTACGATATACATCCTCTGTCATTTCATCAAATTGCTTTTCGTCCTCCCGTTCCTGAACATAGGCCCGAATTACACGGACACCTGAAATGGATTCCAGAACCTTGTCATTTAAAGTACCAAAGGCAGCTTGTGCATCCGTAAATCGTTTATAAATTTTCTTCACATAGATTTGCATCATCACTGCCATGATTGGAAGGGGCAGCACCGCCGCAATCGTCAACTGCCAGCTGATGGTTGCACCCATCATGACAACGACCGTAATGGTGAACAGCACCGAGTCAACGAGCGTCAATATCCCGAAGCCAGCAGTGAGTGAAATTGCCTTTAAATCATTGGTGGCCCTTGCCATTAAGTCCCCTGTCCGGTTTTTTTCATAAAAAGCCGGCGACATTTTCATCAAATGCCCCATAAACCCTGACCTTAGTTTTCGTTCGACCAAGTTTCCGCCGCCAAATAACAGATAACTCCATAAATACCCAAATAAGTAGCTGCCACACAGCACCATAAGCAAATAAATAACGTATTTCATGACTCCTTCCTGCGTCATGTTGCCATTGTTCATATCATCGATGGCATTCCCGACGAGCTTCGGCGGGATAACCTCCAAAATATTCACAAGACATAAAAATAAAATGGCCCAGGTATAACGCTGCCATTGTTCCTTAAAGAACCAAGACAGCTTTTTAAAAATCGCAAACATGAATTCCCCTCCCTTTAGTTCCAAACTGCCCCTGCGCTAACCGCTTTCTGGATCTCCTGGCTGCAGTAAAACTCCCAATGTTTTTTGTCTCATTTATAATTCCTCCTATCTTTTATATGGAAAGGATGCTATTGCACCTTAATCCCCAAAGACCAAAAAGCCTCCGCCAATTAGCGGAAGCTTTTAGATGTGTAAGAACACATATAAAGGCGCAGGCCGCGAAAATCCACAACCTGCGCTTTAAACGATCAATGAGCACATTCGAGACTTTATCTAGAAAGACAATGTCTCAAGGCAGGAGGACGTATGATAATATTCGGTTATGGCATCTATGTGCTTAACTGATTTAGTCATGACGTTCGTCTCCTTTCTCATTGAATAATGGTAATATTTAACTCGTGTTTAAAGATTACTACGTGTGTATATTTTTGTCAATTGTCAGTTTTCTAGATTATTGATGGATAATCCTTTATTCTTAATAAGAATGACGTAACCTAAGGAGGTTCAGCATATGCAATGGAGAAAATATATACTCCTAGCGGTTCCCTTTTTATTTTTATCCATTTTCATCTTATTTGCCGTACCGGCCAAATATACACCATTATCCTTTATTCCCGTGTTACTTTTCTGGATCGTTTATTATATTTTATTGCACCTGGAAAAGAAGAAGAAAAATAACCGATAACAAAATTCAACGATGAACTTGAGGGCGTTGCAAATGCAAAGCCCCTTTCTTGACCGCTCTGCATATAATGATTGAAAAACATTCGTGGTGATTGTATGTTCTCCCAATATGTGCAGAAGCTGTTAGGCAAAAGCTTTGTTAAAACGAAACCCATCATCGATGCGGAAAGTTATGACACGTTAAAATCCCATTTACAAAAAGAGCTTTTTCAGCCTACGGACGGGTCAAAAGCTTTTTTCCCCGAGGAAACCGCGCTTGTTAAAAGCATTCGATCCAAGACGGCTGCCTTGAATCGCAATAATATCACAAGAACACAAGCATATCTTGCTTATTATAATCGTAACCCCGAGGTACATTGGGCCTTTTTAGCACATATGGTTTCAAGGAATGGAGGATACCATATGACTGACTTGAAAAGTTCATCCATGACCCATCTCCTTGACAGCGCGGAACGGCAGAAATTTTTCCTGTTCCTTGAGCGCGCCAATTCAGCCATATTTGCCGATGCCTTCCCTCAACTCCTTTTATATGAACATTCTAAACAAAAAGAGCTTCCATTAAGAAAGTATTTACCCCTCTTCCATATTTCAAGATTCATGGCCCCGATTTGGGAATCTTTCATCAAGGAACCCCAGTCATCCCTTTTAACAACGTCGCTTATCATCAATGAACAAAGAATGCTTCAGGAAAGGGTAATAAAACGCACCCATCATGGTGAAATCCTCCGGAGGCTTGATTTTCAACTACAGGAATTCTTAGGCTTCACCAACGTGATCTTTCCTTATGCAAATAAGAAGGACGGACTCCATTCCTTGACCGGACTTACCGTTGAACGCTTTGCCGATCCGAAACAGCGTATAGAAACGGGAAAATTCTTATATGAGCTTCTTTTTCAGCCCGCTGTTTTTCGCGGTGTTAGCCAGTTTATAAAAGAGGTTACGCATACTGGTTCGAGAAAGGATTATTGGCAAACCATATATACCTCCGATGCATCCGCATCCAAAGATGATAAAATTTACAGTCCCACCCTACATGATGCATGGTCAGATCAAATTTTCTTTCCTCCCCCTTCCATTGATTGGTTTACAAAGGAAAGCCAGGTTGAAGATTTACAAAGCTCTCCTATTATTAAAAAGGTGGACCTGACCAACAAGGTGCTCGAAAATGTCGAACATCTCAAAACCATAAACGAACTGAAAGCCTTTTTCTAGCATCAAGCCTCTTACTTTGAATATCCCATCCTCCTTTTGGCAAGAATGGTTAGCAAAAAAGAATGGGTGAATCAAATGAGAGGCATTGTACTATTGAATCCAAACAGCAAGATTGGGGATTTACATACAAATGAAAGCTTTGCGATCCAAAAGATTGTAACGGACAAGTATATAGAAGAAAAAAAGATTTCCCCGGTCATACTGAATCCGTATCAGCTCCATCCTTATTACACGATCCCACATGAACTTCTATTCAATTTACAAAATAAAAAAACGGATCAAATCGATTGCCTGGTGTTGCACTCTTTAGAAACGCTGGAGCGTTTTATCTATATTTACCCTGAAAAGTGGCTCGAGCTTTGCGGATATTTCAAAGAGATAATCTGTGTGGCGACTGAAACTCCCGTTTGGAAATATGAAGCAAACTAATGGACTATTTAAAAAGTCATGGTACAAAAAGACCTTGTGAATGGATTCTCTACGGAGATGTATGTCAATCATCGGTCTTTTACCACGACCTCTTCTTGATTTGAACTTCCCCTTTTTCACATGAGCGAATCATAATCCATCCCCCTCTTGATTACCCCCCTGCTTGGCTTGACCCTCTCTTTATCTATTAAAATCTTTCTCAAATCATTAGCATTCAAATTATTTAAATTTACCTAATTTTATGAATACCAGTAA
>NZ_JBHXAS010000122.1:0-13764 GCF_042727425.1 Peribacillus sp. NPDC060253 | reverse complement strand
CCTTTATATTATCTTCACTAATTTCATTCTGGTCGTTTAATAATGTTCCGTCTAAATCTATCGCGATGAAACTCATGCTATATAGCCCCTTTTCTTATTCTATCTATTAAATTCTCTTTCTAGCTTTGATACCTGCTCTCAATAAAAATCCAATCTTAATGTGGATTTATTAATGTTTATTACTGTTTATTACGGTTCAATCATAATAACCCAATATAAACCACACATTAATCCAATGTTAAGATTTTGTAAATCAGGTCTTAATTTGTCCAATTCACCTGCTCTTATTTTCATTATCAACTAGAAAAAAGCCTCAACAGCTGACCGTAAAGAGGGGAGAGTAAAGGCAAATCTATTAAAGATAAAGTGAAAAGTTTTTTATTCAAACATATCACTCTTTTCAGTTCGTCATTAAACAAAGCTCCTGGTTAGCTAAATAACACTTATGCAAAAAACTCTCTTAAAACAAGAGAAACAGACTGTAGACAAACTTGAACTGCCCCGTAAATGTTAGACACCAATCTAACATTTACGGGGCAGTTCAGGGAGAAAAACAAAATATTATTAATTGTAAAAAAGTTCAGGAGATGAAATAGTAAAAGAAATTTTCTGGCTATAATAAAATTATGGATGTGACTATATGACAGCTGAAAAAGGAATAGCAAAAAAAATAATATCGACAGGATATTTTGCAAGTCAAATACCAGGAGAATTTAAATCTACTACTTTAAGTGAAAATATTGATGTACTTGATTTAACAAAATCAAAACTATCAAAGGAAGGTTTAAATAAATGGTGTAAACTAATAGATTTTTCAATACCGAAAACGGAAAACCTCCGAAGAGCTCTATCAGTTCCACTACTGATCAGTCGCTAAGATTTTTCATTAATAACACTATCTGCCTCATTTTATATTTACTTTACTGTTAGGGATTCCATAAAGTGTATATATATCAAGTAGAGATTTTTATTCTTCAAAGAAATCCAAATCAATTTTTTTTGTAACAAAAACTTCTTCATCACTAACCCCAACATTATATTTAAACATTAAATCAGTTAGCTGTTGGCCATCAATCAGTATTACTCGCTTATCAATAGAACTAGCATATTCAATTGCACCTTGTGAAAACTTGGCAGTAGTAATAAAAATACCTTTTGATGCTTGTTTACCTATAAGGCTACCTACAAAGGTTTGAATATCTGGTCTAGATACAGTAGATTCTTTCTTCCATCTCTTAGCTTGTAGATATATCATATCTAGCCCTAAAACATCTTCCTTTATAATACCGTCTATACCTTCATCCCCAGATTTCCCAATAGCTCTTCCCGCATCTTTCACAGACCCTCCATAGCCCATAGATACAATCAATTCAACAATCAATCTCTCGAAAAAGCCTGGTGAACAACTAAGTATTTTTTCTAAAAGTAAATCTTGAGTTTCACTCTTTAATATATTAAAGTTCTCACCCATTAGTTCTAAAGGTGTCTTCTCTTCTGTACCTTCAATATCTGAATCAGTTTTTTCTTTAGACACTTTATTAATAAATTCATTAAAACTTACATATTTAGTTAAAAATTTTCGATCGATCTTAGTTATACTCGAATCATTAAATACTCTTAACCCTTCATCTGTTATTTGAAAAACAGCTCTTCTTACAACATTTATCAATCCTGCTTTATTTAGATATGTCCTCGCCCAACCTACCCGGTTAACCAATAAGGTTTGTTTGCCACTAGGAAGAGTCTCAGCAATATCTTCTTCACTTAAATTGAAGTACCTTGCTAGAATCGTATATAAATCTTGTAATCGATACTCTTGCCTATTTTCCAACTGCTTCAAAAACGGGTACATAAAGTCTTGATATCCTGGTACTGCCATACGTTCATCCCCTTATTATTATCCTACTTCCAATATAACAAAAATTGGTTTTAAAATTCCTAATAAATAGAAAAAGGAGCAGCAGACTCATCCATAGACAAATCTCTTACTCCTTATTGTAGTTCTTGGATTACCTCATTATTTAATTTTAATTGTTTGCTTTCAATTTTACGATCTTCACCAATAGTAATTGACGAATAAGTAGATGTAACAAACGCTTATGTTCTTCTCGTATATCAATGAAAGAGGATGCTTCACAAAAAAGTCCATCAGACTTTCGGAAACATCCTCAAAATCGGAAATTCAAAATAAATGTTAGTGAAATGTGATTTTTTAAGACAGATTAACTAATATAACACGCTTGAAACAATAACCATTTTTATTCGTGCTTATAACTGAAATATTTTGTGTATGATATAGTGAAATGTGGCAAGGTATTTTTCTAAAATAAAATAACTCCTTGAGAATAATCAGGATTTTTAATTAATCTTCTTATAAATAATCTGACGTTGATATAAAATTCAAACTTTATTTTAAATCTACAAATGGAGAAAATAATTTTTATCTTGCAGCATTTTTAATTTTGAATTTTCAACTACTTATTACGCAATTGCATATAAACCGCATCTGACCTACCAGGGCAGACTTATGTTTATTTAACTATGAATTACATTACCTATGGCTTCGCCATTGTCTTCACTACGTTCGACAACAATCTTTAAAACATGTCATATGTTATATGCAATAAACTGATGCGAAAAATTTTTAGTCCTTCCAGAACCATTTACGAATCCATTTGGCAGGAATGGCAACCAATACAGCAATTACAATAAGAACTACTTTAAGTATAAAAAATCGTTCATCTAAAGGTATCAAAATATTTCTTCCACATGTATGACGTATTTTTTATTTTGTGCAGAATGTAATTCGGTTTGCATTTCCATATGTTTATCTTTCAAAAGTCTATGTACAATTGAACCGTATTTTTTACTAATCCACTTTTCTTGATAATGACTATATTTCATACGAACAACTCCCTTTTATTGATGATTTTAGTCAAGTCTTCTTTTCTATCCAAGATGTTGACACAAAAAATCTAAAAAGCATTACTATAAGAAAAAAGTGGAAGGGTTATTCCTGAGAATTTACTTCTTTAACTTCTTCTTGTAAATACTCTAATTTCTTAATCAATTCATCGTATTTTGCAGAAAGAGTTATAGCTCTGTACATTGTATTTGGATTGTTTTTTAATTGCTCGATATCGCCTTTAGTGAAGTTTCTTGAGTTAAATGAACTGAAAACCTTTCTACGTATCACAAAAGAACAAGGATTAAATCTATACTATCTATGTTTTGCTACTTTGGCATATACCGGTATGCGCTTAGGCGAAATGTTAGCATTAAAATGGACAGACCTGGACCTTACTAAGAAAACTATAAGAATTACCAAAACATACTATAATCTGAATAACAAAAGTACAGGTTATCAACTCCTAACTCCAAAAACAAAAAAGTCAATTCGCACAATCATAATTGACGATGGACTTGTCGCCTTATTCAAAACACACAAGCGTGAGCAGATGGAATTGAAAATGAAACAACGGTTGGTATATGCGGATCAAGATTTCATTTTTGCTGAAAACATCGGGCATCCAAGGGTTATGAAGCAAATGGTATTGCGTTTACAGCGTTTAATTAGGCATTTGGATGTAGACAAGCATATTCCCCCCCACAGCTTTAGACATACTCATACATCCCTTCTCATTGAAGCTAGGGCAGGCGTAAAAGAGATTCAAGAAAGATTAGGGCATTCAGATATAAACACGACGATGAACATTTACGCTCATATGACAAAAAATATCGAAGAAAAGACCTCCCATAAGTTCAGTGAACTTACGAAAGGTCTCCTCTAATTGGTTGAAGTAAAGTTGTTTAAAAACTGAAAGTTAGCAAAAAGTTAGCATTTCACTAATCTCCACCTTACAAACCCCTATATACCAAGGGTTCTAGGCGATGATTACATCATGCCGCCCATTCCGCCCATGCCGCCCATGTCAGGCATGCCCATGCCGCCAGCGCCTGCCGGTTCTGGTTTGTCAGCAACAACTGCTTCTGTTGTTAAGAACATGGCAGCAACTGAACCAGCGTTTTGTAGAGCTGAACGAGTTACTTTAGTCGGATCGACGATACCTGATGCGATCATGTTAACCCATTCGCCAGTAGCTGCATTGAAGCCAGTACCAACAGCTTCGCCTTTAAGGCGCTCTACGATTACAGAGCCTTCAAGTCCAGCGTTGTGAGCGATTTGACGTACAGGCTCTTCGATGGCACGAAGAACGATTTTCACGCCTGTTGCTACGTCGCCTTCCGCTTGAATTTCTGCAATTTTATTGTATACGTTAAGAAGTGCTGTACCACCACCGGCTACGATACCTTCTTCAACGGCAGCACGAGTGGAGTTCAATGCATCTTCAATACGAAGTTTACGTTCTTTTAATTCTGTTTCAGTAGCTGCACCAACTTTGATTACCGCTACACCACCAGCTAATTTAGCAAGGCGTTCTTGTAATTTTTCGCGGTCGAATTCAGAAGTAGTTTCTTCTAATTGAACACGGATTTGGTTTACACGAGCTTGAATTTGAGCTGTATTTCCAGCACCTTCAACGATCGTTGTATTTTCTTTTGTAACAACCACTTTAGACGCACGACCTAAAGAATCGATTGTTGCAGATTTAAGATCAAGTCCGATTTCTTCAGTGATCACTTCGCCGCCTGTAAGAGCTGCGATGTCTTCAAGCATTGCTTTACGACGGTCACCGAATCCTGGAGCTTTAACCGCAACTGCATTGAATGTTCCACGAAGTTTGTTCACAACAAGAGTTGCAAGCGCTTCGCCTTCTACATCTTCAGCAATCAATAATAGCGGTTTCCCTTGTTGAACAACTTGCTCAAGTACAGGAAGGATTTCTTGGATATTCGTGATTTTTTTATCTGTGATTAAGATATAAGGATTTTCTAAGACAGCTTCCATTTTATCTGAATCTGTAACCATGTATGGAGAGGCATATCCACGATCGAACTGCATACCTTCTACAACATCCAATTCAGTTGTGAAACCTTTAGACTCTTCGATTGTAATGACGCCGTCGTTACCAACGCGCTCCATTGCTTCTGCAATCAGTTGTCCCACTTCTTCATCAGCTGAAGAGATGGCAGCAACTTGTGCAATCGATTCTTTGTTTTCGACTGGTTGGGAAATGGCTTTCAATTCTGCAATGGCAGTATTGACTGCTTTCTCGATTCCTTTACGGATTCCCATTGGGTTAGCACCAGCTGTTACGTTTTTAAGACCTTCACGGATCATCGCTTGTGCTAGAACCGTTGCAGTAGTTGTACCGTCACCAGCTACATCGTTTGTTTTGCTTGCTACTTCAGCAACCAATTTCGCACCCATGTTTTCGAATGCATCTTCCAATTCGATTTCTTTAGCGATTGTTACACCGTCATTTGTGATAAGCGGTGAACCGAATTTTTTCTCAAGAACCACGTTACGACCTTTTGGTCCAAGCGTTACTTTAACTGCATCTGCAAGTGCGTCCACACCACGAAGCATCGAGCGGCGGGCTTCTTCACTAAATTTAATTTCTTTAGCCATTTATAAGTACCTCCCTAAAATTTTAAGAAATTTTTCGTTCAGTTAAGTATGATGTATAATTAGCCGATTACAGCTAGAATGTCGCTTTCACGTAAAATTAAGTATTCAGTATCTTCGTATTTAACTTCAGTACCTGCATATTTTGAGAAGATAATTAGATCGCCTTGGGCAACCTCTAAAGCAACACGTTCGCCATTTTCAAGAACACGGCCAGTGCCAACTGCCACTACCTTACCTTCTTGTGGCTTTTCTTTTGCAGTATCAGGAAGAACAATACCGCTTGCAGTTTTTTCTTCAGATTGAACTAGTTCAATAATAACGCGATCACCTAATGGTTTTAACAAGTGAAACAACCTCCTCATATTCTCTTGATATTTGTTTCATGATTATTAGCACTCTTCATCATCGAGTGCTAACACATTTATAATATTAAATAAACCGAGCCTTTTTTGCAAGTATCTTATCGAAAATTTTTTATTAATTTCTGATAAATTACGGGTATACTACTTTAGCATAATGATTAGTAACTGAAATGTTGTCTAAGGGGTACCTTTAAGTGGTGTTCTGTCCTAATATTTGATACCATTTTGGAGTATGCGTTTATAGATTGTCCCCATGTCAGGAACGTTATATGTCAAATGGGTGACTTAATAAAAGGAGTTTTCATTTTTGAAAAAAGAATATTGGTTCGTCATCATCACCTACATTGCCATGCAATTATCAAGTATTGTTGGGGTACCCATTTTCATGCTGATCGGATCTTCAACCGGAATGCCTGCTGATGAACTTGAAGTGAAGTCTGCCGCATACTGGATTGTATTCAGCTTTCTAGTTGCTCTATCATTGATTCTTTTATTAATGAGAAAAGATATGAGGGAAAACATAGACAGAAAAGATCAAGCCTCGATTCCCATGTCCATATTTTGGGCAATAGCAGGTATTTTCTTGGCTCTTTTCTCTCAAACCATTGCTGGGAGCATTGAACAAATGCTTGGGGTGGAGTCTGAATCGGAAAATACACAGCAGCTCATTTCACTCATTTACAAAGTCCCCTTGGTCATATTCGTCACTTCAGTAATAGGACCAATATTGGAAGAAATCATTTTTCGAAAAATCATTTTCGGATCACTTCATAAACGCTTTAACTTCTTTATTTCAGCTTTACTCAGCTCAGTTATATTCGGCTTGGCGCATGGTGAATTTGAACATCTTCTTTTATATACGGCAATGGGCTTTACCTTTGCTTTCCTTTATAAGCACACGGGACGCATTCTCGTGTCCATATGCGCACATGTTGCGATGAATACGCTTGTTATCGTCTTTCAAGTGGTCTATCGTGAAGATATTGAGAAGATGTTAGATACTGCACAGGCCTTCATCGGAGGTTTATTATGAAACGTCAATCACCATTATTCATGGGAATCATCTATGCTGGCTTAGGTGCTCTTTTTACAGCGATCGCGATTCAATCCGTCAGTTCATCAGGATGGGGAATCTTTGCCTATATACTTATCCTTATTGCGACTCTTGATTTTGGATCGGGATTACGGATGATCATGCTGCACTTTAAGATTAAAGCCGCACAAAAAAATAAGAAAAAATAAGAAAAACGCTGCGAAGTTGCAGCGTTTTTCTTTTTATTCCTCCAATGCAGCTTCTTCCACTACAGGATAATGCTTCAAAAAGTAGATGAGAGACTGAAGCTCCACCGCCAGGTCAATGTGGTGAACCCTAATCGATGGGGGTACCGTCAGCCGTGCGGGAGTGAAATTCAATATTCCTTTTATATCGGCTTTGACTAAACGATCGGTTATCGTCTGGGCAACTTGTGCAGGTACTGTCAAAATCGCCGCAGTAATATTATTTTCCTGCAATAGTGTATCAATTTGATCCATATGATAAATTGGCACATCTGCTATTATCTTGCCGACCTTATCTTCAGAAACTTCGAATGCCATTTCAATCTTTGTATTATTATTTTTCATGAAATTGTAATTTAAAAAAGCAGTTCCTAAATTTCCTACACCGATTAAAGCGACTTTTGTCAGTTCATCTTGATCTAGTGTTTTTCTAAAGAAGGATAATAAATAATTGACATTATAGCCGTAACCTTTTTTTCCAAGCGCGCCGAAGTAGGAAAAATCACGGCGAATCGTAGCAGAATCCACTTTTACAGCTTCGCTTAGCTCTGCAGAGGAAACTCTTTGTTTGCCTGAGGAATGTAAGTTCTTTAAAAATCGATAATACAATGGCAACCTTTTGGCCGTTGCCTGCGGTATCTTTGGGTCATGGTTCATCATTCTTCCCCGCCTTCACACATGCTTTTCAACTTAATCTCTAATCTCTATCTGTTCGATTTACTTGTCTTTTATAATCGCTACTAGACACTCCACCTGTTTTCTCCACTAAGAATGTAGGCCCGATTACCATTCCTTTATCAATGGCCTTACACATGTCATAAATAGTCAAAGCAGTTACGGATGCAGCTGTTAACGCTTCCATTTCCACACCTGTACTTCCTTTTGTCTTAGCTTCCGTTTCAATCCTAAGCCTATATCCTTGATCTTCTTTTTCCCAATCAAAGGCTATATTGACCCCTTGCAGAGGAATGGGATGGCACATCGGAATTATATTGGATGTATTTTTGCTGGCCATGATTCCTGCAACCTGTGCAACAGCCAATACATCACCTTTTTTGATTTTTTGGTTGGTGACCAATTCATATATTTCTTCATTCAATAAAATGCTCGATTGAGCTATTGCGGTCCGGGATGTTTCAGGCTTCGCACTCACATCAACCATTTTGGCCCTGCCTTGTTCATTAAAATGCGTCAAGTCTCCCATTTAAGTAACCCCTCCTAAATCATACACTATTATTCCACTTTATGTAACAGCTTGTTTTTAGCCCGGAACCAAGCTGTTGCCGATAATAACTATAATACGTTACACTAACAATAATCAATTGAGGTGAAATCTATGATTTTATTACAAATCAATCAACTATCGAAATATTATGGTGCTGAACTTATTTTATCAAATATGAAGCTCGAAGTTCAAAATAAAGATCGAATTGCACTTGTTGGCCGAAATGGCGCTGGTAAATCGACTCTGCTGAAAATCATAGCCGGGCAGATTTCCCATGATGGTGGTGAAATCATCAAGCCAAAAGGCGTCACCATCGGCTATATGGCTCAGGATACGGGATTGGAATCCGAGCTGACCATTTGGGATGAGATGCTGACGGTATTCAAGGATCTTATGGAGCAAGAAAAGGAACTGCGGCGCCTTGAGGCTGATATGGCCAGACCTGACATCTTTGAAAATGAAGCACTTTATCAAAAAGTATTAAATGAATATGACACTTTGATGGTCGCCTTCAAAGAGAAGGGCGGTTATCAATATGAAGCGGATATCCGTTCGGTATTGCATGGACTCCAGTTTGCCGACTTTGACTATTCTACCCTAATTTCCACTTTAAGCGGTGGGCAAAAAACAAGACTTGCTTTAGGGAAGCTGCTTTTAAGGAAACCGGATATATTGATTCTGGATGAGCCAACGAACCATTTGGATATCGAAACCCTCTCTTGGCTTGAACAATATTTACAGAGTTACCAAGGAGCTGTTCTTATTGTTTCCCATGACCGCTATTTTCTAGATAAAGTGGTAAACCAGGTATATGAAATTTCCCGAAATAACATGAAGAAATACTATGGTAATTATAGTTCTTACCTAGAGGGAAAAGCGGAAGATTATGAGCGGGACATGAAGCTGTTCGAGAAACAACAAGGGGAAATCGAAAAGCTTCGTGACTTTGTCCAACGTAATATCACAAGAGCTTCCACTACGAAAAGAGCGCAAAGCAGACGCAAACAGCTCGAAAAGATGGATGTATTGGACAAGCCGCAAGGTGATGAAAAATCCGCTAATTTTTCATTCCAGATTGAAAGGCAAAGCGGAAACGAAGTACTTCATCTTCAGGACTTGGCAATAGGTTACGAAGGGGAAACGGTATCAAAAAATATAAATTCCCGCATGACAAAGGGCGAAAGCATTGCTCTTGTTGGCCCGAATGGTGTCGGGAAATCAACGTTATTGAAAACAATCATCTCTAAGCTGCCGGCACGTTCTGGAAGTTTCCGATTTGGAACGAATGTTGAAGTCAGCTACTATGATCAGGAACAAGCAAACCTGGTTTCCAATAAACGCGTACTCAATGAATTATGGGATGAATATCCCCTGAAGCCTGAAAAGGATATACGCACGGTACTCGGTAATTTCCTTTTTAGTGGGGACGATGTTTTGAAGACCGTCTCCACACTAAGCGGCGGCGAAAAGGCCCGGCTTGCCCTGGCCAAAATGATGATGGAAAAAGGGAATTTTTTAATTCTGGATGAGCCAACGAACCATTTAGATCTCGACAGTAAATTGGTGCTGGAAAACGCATTGATTGATTATCCGGGAACTATTCTATTCGTCTCACATGACCGTTATTTCATAAATCGGATAGCAACGAAAGTGATCGAGCTCTCCAAAGACGGCAACGAAGAATTCCTCGGTGATTATGACTACTATGTAGAGAAAAAACAGGAGCAAGCGGAAATCAAAGCACTTGAACAGGAGAATAAAGCAAAAACATTAGATGTAGCCGCAGAAAAAACAAATTACAAAATCGATAAAGAAGCAAAAAAAGCTGAACGTCAGCGAAAACGGCGCATTGAGGAAATCGAGGCAGCCATGGAGTTGCTTGAAACCGAAATAAACGAATACAATGAACTCCTTTGTGATCCAAATGTCTTCCAAGACCATGAAAAAGTAATGGAAGTCCAAACAAATCTTGATAAAGCACAGAAAACACTAGACCAGCTTCTCGAAGAATGGGCCGAATTGGAAGAATGACAATGGACCGAGTCAAATGACTCGGTCTTTTCTTTTCTGTTTCTTCAAAGTTATCCACATACTTGTTAACAAAACACTTACCGTGCACAAGCCGATAATTTGAGTTATTCACATTATCCACAGAAACATATCCACTTATCCACAAAAACACGTGTTTATACACATGCAGTTTGTTTATCAAAAATAATTATCCACAGAATATTCTATTTTTTTATACACAGGATAAAAAAGACAGGATGCCGAATTTAGGCATCCTGTCTTCACGTGCATTAAAATGCTTCTATATCCAATCCTGGGTTTCCGTTCAAATCCAATCCAGAGCGCTTTCCTTTTTCGAACATGACACTGCCAGCAGCACCGATCATGGCTGCATTGTCCGTACAAAGGTAGAGGGGCGGAATGGATATGTCCATAGGCATAACCTTAAAAGCTTCCGTTAACGCTTCCCTCAGGCCTTTATTTGCCGCAACTCCTCCGGCAAGCAATACTTGCTTCACATTATATTCCTTCGCAGCCTTCACCGTTTTCGTTACAAGTACTTCTATAACACTTGCTTGGAAACTAGCTGCTAAATCTTTAGGTTCAATTATTTCCCCACGCTGTTCTGCATTATGCAAAGTGTTGATTACAGCTGATTTCAATCCGCTGAAAGAAAAGTCATAGCTATCATCCAACCAAGCCCGAGGCAGTTTCAATGAAGGTGAGCCCTCTTGTGCAAGCCTATCGATATGAGGGCCTCCGGGATACGGGAGCCCCAAAGTTCGAGCCACTTTATCATATGCCTCTCCTGCTGCATCATCCCGCGTCTCCCCTATCACCTTGAAACAACCTGGTTCTTCTAAAAGCACCAATTCGGTATGGCCTCCCGAAACGACTAAAGAGAGGGCGGGATATTGGATTTCCTGAATAAGTCTATTTGCGTATATATGGCCCGCTATATGATGCGTACCGACAATTGGGATTCCATGTGCAAAAGCTACGGCCTTTGCCGCATTCACTCCTATTAATAGTGCCCCTACAAGACCAGGTCCTTCTGTAACGGCAATAGCATCTAAATTTTCATATGTCACACCTGCCTGAAGAAGTGCTTCTTCAAGAACAATTGTAATTTGCTCTACATGGTGGCGGGAAGCTATTTCAGGGACGACACCGCCAAAACGTTTATGGCTTTCAATTTGTGAAGCCACGACATTGCTCAATATCTCTGTTCCATTTTTTATAACAGCTGCTGCCGTTTCGTCACAGCTCGTTTCGATTCCTAATATAAGTTGATCTGTTTTCATAAAAAATTCACCCACATAACATAAGCATCTTCTTGATTATCTGTATAATAATTTTTACGGATTCCACCCTTTTGAAAACCTAGTTTTTCATAAAGTGAAATGGCTACTGCATTACTGACACGAACTTCAAGCGTCATCCTTACCACCCCCATGGAAATGGAGATTTCAATCATCTTCCGAAGCAATGCTTCCCCAAGCTTTTGCCCTCGATATTCAGGTAAAATCGCAATGTTGGTAATGTGTGATTCATCAATGACGATCCACGCACCGCAATAACCGGCAATTTTCCCTTCATCCTCAATCACCATATATACGGCATATTGATTGTGATTCAATTCATTAAAAAAAGCTTCCCGGCTCCAAGGTAAAGTGAAGGACTGTTTTTCCACGTGTAGCACTTGGTCGATATCTTCCGTTTCCATTTTTCGGAACGTCAATGTTTTACTCATAATAATCGGTCGCTTTCCTTTTTTATTTCCCCTGCTGTTCGAGCCACTTAGCTTCCGCTTCAGCCATGCGAATATAGTTTGGTACAAACTGGTGAATATCCTCTTCAGTCTTGTTAAGACCAATAAAGGCCAGTTCGCTTGGTCTCGAGTTAAAGGACTGTATAGGAGCAAATACGGCTAAATCGCCTAACGCTTCCGTAATTGCATCCCGATGGATGTCCACATCTTGACCAATAAATAAAACAGGACGATTTAATTCTTTCAATCGAATCGCCCACTCAGAGGATAGAATATTACAATCTTCCATGATTGTTTCTAACAGATCATTTTCCATTTCATATAATCCAGTATAAATCTGCCCTCTTCTTGCATCGAACAAGGGAGATATCAAACCATTAAAATAACGACCATTTGCTGCTAAAACTTCTAAACTAGAAACACCTGATAAAGGAATCTGGAGTGTCCAGGCCAAAGTTTTTGCAATCGTCACACCAATCCTCACCCCTGTATAAGAGCCTGGGCCCCGAGCTACCACTATCTTGGTCAAATCCTTCGGATTAGTATCACAATCCCTTAGCAGCGTCTCAATAGCTGGCATTACCCGCACTGAATGATTTTTCTTTAGGTTGGTCGTATATTCGCCAATTACTTGACTTCCATTTACCAGTGCTATCCCTAATGTAAAGTTCGATGTATCTATAGCTAAAACCTTCATCAAATAATCTCCTTACATAACGTTTCATATCGTTCGCCTTTGGCTTCCAAGACAATGCGCCGGCTTATATCACTAAGACGATAAATATAAATGGTTAAGATTTCACTAGGGAGGTAATCCTTAATTAAATGAGCCCATTCAACGACGGTTACACCGTCACCATCAAAGTATTCATCAAAGCCTAAATCTTCTTCGGATTCACTTACCCGATATACATCCATGTGATATAAAGGCAATCGACCCTTGTATTCCTTTATTATCGTAAAAGTTGGGCTATTTACTGTTCTAGAAACGCCTAATCCTTTAGCCAGCCCTTTTGTGAATGCCGTTTTCCCTGCACCAAGATCACCTTCTAAAGCCAGTACATCACCACTCGAAAGCATTAGTGCCAACTTCTGCGCAAACTGTGCTGTTTCTTCCTCATTGTGAGAAATCAATTCAAATTGTTGCATATATTAATCACCTTTATCATTATTAGCAAAACGTCATATCGTACATGACGAAAACTATAAACTCAATATTAAAATGGAGCAAAAACTTCTATATATGTAGTTTACCTTGTTTCAAAAGAAGACACAAATAAGTTAGGGACATAATTATTTGAATTTCAGATAAAACAAAAAAACGAAACCTAGGTTTCGTTTTTTTCATGATTGCGGGGACAGGATTTGAACCTGCGACCTTCGGGTTATGAGCCCGACGAGCTACCGGACTGCTCCACCCCGCGACGGTATAAATGTTACTTTTATAAATTAAGTATTCCCTTTTTTTCAAAAAGGATACAAAGATTATAGCTTGGCGGCGTCCTACTCTCACAGGGGGAAACCCCCAACTACCATCGGCGCTGAAGAGCTTAACTGCCGTGTTCGGAATGGGAACGGGTGTGAC
>NZ_JBHXAS010000121.1:0-14121 GCF_042727425.1 Peribacillus sp. NPDC060253 | reverse complement strand
TGCTATCTGTGAAAAATATCCTATTTAACGAAATCTTCTCGTAATTATTGTATAGACGGAATGAAAATTATGCGGTAAACTATTTTTCGAAATATTAATTTAATTTAAAAAATTTCATCTAATCAATTTTTTCTGGGGCGTCTTGAATAAATATTCATGCATCAGAGCGATGATTACAAAATGGAGGGATTATTTATGAAGAAGAAAAAACTAGCAGGTGCATTCCTTTCTCTGACACTTGCTGCAGGTGTGTTAGCAGGTTGTTCCGGCTCTGGATCATCAGAAAAATCAAGCGGGGATGGAGATACGATCAAGATTGGTGTCAACCTTGAATTATCAGGCGGTGTAGCATCATATGGTCAATCAATTGCAGAAGGCCTTGAACTTGCGACAGCAGAAATCAATAAAGAAGGCATTGACGGAAAAAAAATCAAACTTATAAAAGTCGATAATAAATCAGAAGCGTCTGAAGCAACAAGCGGGGCAATCAAGCTGACATCACAAGATCAGGTTGCAGCGATTGTAGGTGCAGCGACAAGTACGAACTCGATTGCACAAGTACAGATTGCACAAGATAATAAAGTGCCAGTCATCTCACCTTCTGGTACAAGCCCTGAAATCACTTTCAGCAAGGATAAATTGAACGATTATATTTTCAGGACAAGCTTCATCGATCCGTTCCAAGGAACGGTTGCTGCGAATTTTGCCACTAAAGAAATCAAAGCAAAAAGTGCAGCCATCTATATTGACAGCTCAAGTGATTATTCAAAAGGATTAGCGGCAGCCTTTAAAGAACAATTCGAAAAAAATGGCGGAAAGATCGTGGCTGAGGAAGCTTACATTGCGAAGGATACTGATTTCCGTTCCACATTGACTCGTCTGAAATCAGCAAAACCTGATTTCATCTTCCTTCCTGGTTACTATGAGGAAGCTGGACTGATCGTGAAGCAAGCACGTGAAACTGGATTGGACGTTCCATTCATGGGCGGCGACGGCTGGGATTCTCCTAAGCTAGTTGAAATTGCCGGTCCAAAAGCGCTAAATAACACGTTCATCACGAACCATTATTCCTCAGGTGACCCTGATGAGAAAATTCAGAATTTTGTGTCTGCATTTAAAGCGAAGTACAAAGATAAATCCCCGGATGCATTTAATGCTCTAGGATACGACACTGGATATTTCCTTGCAGATGCAATCAAACGTGCTGGTTCAGCTGATTCAGAAAAAATTAAAGAAGCATTGGAAAAAACGAAAGACCTTGAGCTTGTAACAGGTACATTTACATTGGATGAAAAACATAATCCAATCAAATCCGCTACCATACTTGAATTTAAAGAAGGAAAACAAGTATTCAACACTAAAATCAATCCTTAATTTCGGAGAACAAGTCCAACCCTTTCGCCGGCCCTTCTTTCATAAGAAGGTGCTGGCGAATTCTCATTTTTCAAGAATACCAGCTCACAGAAACTTCCCTTAAGTGGATGCAAAGAGTCTGGACTTATCACTTATAAAATTTAGATTTTCAAGGAGAGTCGAACATGGAATTGATACAACAGTTAATAAACGGGGTTTCACTAGGAAGTATTTATGCCCTTATCGCTCTCGGATATACGATGGTTTACGGGATTGTTAAATTGATAAACTTCGCACATGGCGATGTATTCATGGTCGGCTCATTCGTTGGGTTTTACTCGATAACGGTTCTGGATCTGTCATTCGTGCCAGCCCTATTAATCTCGATGACGGTCTGTGCACTCTTTGGGGTGTTGATTGAGCGAATCGCGTACAAGCCATTGCGTAACGCAACACGTATTGCTGCACTTATCACGGCCATCGGGGTTTCCCTTTTGATCGAATACGGATTCATCTACGTCCGCGGTGCACAGCCGGAAGCTTATCCGAATGATGTATTGCCGGTAGACAAGTTCAATATTTTTGGAGTTTCCATCAATAGTCAATCCATTTTGATTTTTGGAGTGGCTGTCGTTCTTATGATCATTCTTCAAATCATCGTTCATAAAACAAAAATAGGAAAAGCGATGCGTGCCGTTTCCTTCGATGCGGATGCCGCTAAGCTGATGGGGATAAATGTAAATAACACGATTTCTGCCACCTTTGCAATCGGTTCCGCATTGGCTGGGGCAGCAGGTGTCATTTTCGGTATTTACTATATTAAGATCGAGCCGCTTATGGGCGTGCTTCCGGGATTGAAGGCATTTGTTGCCGCCGTACTTGGAGGGATCGGGATTATACCGGGCGCGATGGTCGGGGGCTTATTGCTTGGTGTCATCGAGGCTTTGGTCAGTGCAGCCGGTTACTCACTATGGCGTGATGCGGTAGCCTTCGTCGTACTGATTCTTATCTTGATTTTCATGCCACAAGGCTTATTCGGTAAAAATAAAAAAGAAAAAGTATAGGGGAGACAAAGCAATGACTACAATTAAGCGAGCAAAAGGTTTTTGGCTCTCGATTTCACTATCATTGATCTTTTTCGCCGTAGTTCAAGTGTTAATCGGCGGCGGATCGCTAAATCCTTTTTATCAAAATACGCTCATGTTCATCGGAATCAATATCATTCTGGCAGCGAGCCTTCACTTGATCATCGGGATAACCGGGCAGTTTTCCATCGGGCATGCCGGATTTCTTGCAGTTGGCGCCTATGCTTCAGCCGTCATGACTATGAAGCTGGAAATGCCATTTGCTTTAGCTTTGATAGTAGGCGGTTTGGTTGCAGCGTTGGCCGGGTTGATCATCGGTATCCCGAGCTTGCGTTTAAAGGGTGATTACCTGGCGATTGCGACTCTGGGTTTTGGGGAAATCGTCCGGATCCTGCTTTTGAATATCGATTATGTCGGCGGGGCGAGCGGCATGCAGGTTTCCCATTTGACGACTTGGCCGTGGGTGTTCGCTTCCGTAATCGTTACGCTCATCGTCATCAGGAACTTCACAAGCTCTACACATGGAAGAGCCTGCATATCGATCCGTGAGGACGAGACGGCAGCCGATTCGATGGGAATCAATACGACCTATTACAAAGTTGTCGCGTTTGCGATCGGTGCTTTTTTCGCCGGCATCGCTGGAGGGCTATACGCTCATAATTTCTATATCATCCAACCATCGAACTTCGGCTTCCTGAAGTCATTCGATATCTTGATCTTAGTCGTACTTGGTGGTCTTGGAAGCCTGTCGGGAGCCGT
The DNA here is from genome assembly GCF_042727425.1 of Peribacillus sp. NPDC060253. NCBI lineage: Bacteria > Bacillati > Bacillota > Bacilli > Caryophanales > Bacillaceae > Peribacillus > Peribacillus sp. NPDC060253. The sequence continues at coordinate 10,924 of NZ_JBHXAS010000121.1, read as the reverse complement.
ATTGGCTGCCATATTGCTGACTGTTGTCACGACATTCCTCCAAGATTATCCAGAAACACGAATGATCATCTACAGTCTTGTGCTAATCGTCATGATGATTTATCGTCCACAAGGGTTAATGGGGACAAAAGAAATAACTTCCATGTTCAAACGTAAAGGAGGCAGCAGCCATGAAAACAAAAACACCGCTGCTTAAGGTCGATTCGGTCGGCATCCAATTCGGGGGGCTTAAAGCCGTTTCTGATGTTAACGTCGAGCTATATCCTGGGGAATTGGTTGGCTTGATTGGACCGAACGGCGCTGGGAAAACGACTTTTTTCAACTTGCTGACAGGGGTTTACGTCCCGACGGAGGGCACGATTTCTTTAGAAGGCGAGGACTTGAGAAAAAAGCCGCCATATAAAATCACACAAAAGGGAATCAGCCGGACATTCCAGAACATTCGCTTGTTCAGTGAACTATCCGTGATCGATAATGTTAAAGTTGCCTATCATTCCCTTTCAAAACATAGCATTTTAAGTTCGATCTTCCGTATGCCGATCCATTTTAAAGGGGAAAAAGAAATGGATGATAAGGCGATCGAGTTCCTGAAGATATTCAACCTGGATCAATATAAGGATGAAAAAGCGAAGAACCTGCCATATGGTAAACAAAGACGTTTGGAAATCGCCCGTGCACTTGCAGCCAATCCGAAACTGCTTTTACTGGATGAACCTGCAGCGGGTATGAACCCTCAGGAAACGCACGAACTGATGAACTTGATTGCCCTCATCCGGGAGAAATTTGATTTGACCGTATTATTGATCGAGCATGATATGCCGCTCGTCATGGGTGTTTGCGAACGCATATATGTACTCGATCACGGACAACTGATCGCTCAAGGAAAGCCAGAGGAAATCCGTAACAATCCAAAAGTCATCGAGGCCTATCTGGGCGAGGAGGTTTCATAATGTTAAATATTGAGGACATTAACGTCTATTACGGAAACATTCAAGCCTTGAAAGGGATCTCGCTTTCTATTAATGAAGGCGAAATCGTCACCTTGATCGGAGCGAACGGAGCCGGGAAGAGTACGATGCTGAAAACCATTTCCGGCCTATTAAAACCAAAACAGGGGAAAATCATCTATGAAGGGCAATCCATCGGCGGGAAAGCTGCACAATCCATCGTGAAAATGGGCATTTCCCACGTACCTGAAGGAAGAAGGGTCTTTGCTAACATGACCGTTGAAGAAAACCTTCAGCTCGGTGCCTATTTACGGAAAGACAAGGCAGGCATCAAGCAGGATATGGAGAAAGTCTATGAATTATTCCCACGTTTGCTTGAGCGTTTGAAGCAGCAATCCGGAACCCTATCAGGCGGGGAACAACAAATGCTCGCAATGGGCAGAGCACTCATGGCCAAGCCGCGGCTGCTATTATTGGACGAGCCATCGATGGGACTCGCTCCATTATTGGTGAAACAGATCTTTAATATCATTGAAGAAATCAATAAAACGGGTACAACCATCCTACTGGTCGAACAAAATGCGAACCTAGCCCTATCCATCGCAGACAGAGCCTATGTCGTCGAAACGGGCCGAATTGTTCTATCAGGCAAATCAGAAGAACTGACAGCAAGCGAAGAAATCAAGAATGCCTATTTAGGCGGACATTAAACGGCTTTATAGCGGTTTAAGTTTGTAGACAAAAAGGTTTCGGAATGCTCACATTCCGAAACCTTTTTGATTTTTTATTGGATTTGAAGCGGTTATAGAGATGTTTTTTATATATAATCATGCTTGCAGAAGAATCCTTCTTTTGTTCGAGGACGTGTATAGGGTATAACTGGTGTGATCTCATTGTCAAAAAGGTAGTTTGTAATGGCTGGTGTTTTGTAAGCTGCTCCTGCGGCAACAGATTCAGGTTTTTCAACTTTCGCAATCACTTGTTCAACCAGAGGCTCTAAGATATGACTATCAAGCGGATTTTCGGATGTCACTATCGTCCCCAACACAAATCCATTGCGGTCTGCTGCTGCATGGAGGCAAAAAGAGTTCTATCTAAATGTTAAAACAAAGTTGATTGGAACGGAAGGTACGAGACTCCTGCGGGAAAAGCGCGTCCAAGGGAGACCCCGCAGGCGCAAAGGCGCCGAGGAGGCTCCCGGACCGCCCGCGGAAAGCGAGTGCCTGGAGTGGAAATTAACGGTCAAATTTTAAAAACCTAAAAAACTGTAGACAAACTCAATTATTATCGAGTTTGTCTACAGTTTGATACCGCTTATAGCGTTTTTTCTTTTGCCAAATTAGCTATTTTCTTGATAAAAATGTTAGTAAAACTACCTTACACAGTATACAATCTAGTTAGGAATATTAGTAGAATGGGTTCATGATCTAACCTCATCCATAGCTATTCTTAATCATACTTTTTTGGAGTGATATCATGTACAAACTTATTGGGGCCATATTGCCGGTGTTGTTACTGTTTATGATTCTGCCAATCTATCAGCCAGATGCTGTATCTGCAGAAGAAACTCCACAATCCGATGGCGTCATCGTCAAATATAAAGAGACGAACGGTGAGCCGATCAACGATTTGATAGAAAAGGTAGAGGTTCCTAAAGGGGAAACAACAGACAACCTTATCGAGGAACTGGAAGAACAGAGGAGTGTGGAATATGCAGAGCCGAACTATCTTTTCAAGAAGATGGAAAGTCCGAACGATCCTGCCTACATAGACCAGTGGCATCATAAAAAGCTTGGAACAAATGCAGCATGGACAAAAACCATGGGCTCCAAGGAAATGATCGTGGCCATCATTGACGATGGGATCGATCGTGGTCACGGTGATTTAAAGGGGAAAATCGTCAATGCCTATGATACGATACGCAATCGGAAGAATATCGTACCGGCAGGGGAGCATGGAACACATATCGCAGGAATCATTGCCGGTTCCGCGAACAATGGCATAGGTGGAGCGGGTGTAGCCCCGAATGTAAAACTTATGCCGATCAACGTTTTTGATGGCGAGTATGCCGATACGGCCGATATCATTGATGCCATTCATTATGCCGTTCAGAATAAAGCAAACATCATTAATATGAGTCTGGGAGACACCAGTTATTCGGAAGCATTGAATAAAGCCGTCCAAGAAGCCTATAAAAAAGGCATCCTGATCGTCGCAGCTGCCGGTAATGAAGGGGATATGGGGAAAAATGTACAGCGCGTGTATCCTGCTGCATTCAGCAACGTCATTTCCGTTGCCGCCACTGACAATAGGGACAAGCGTCCTAGTTATTCCAACTACCATTCAACAGTCGATATTGCAGCACCTGGAGATGATATCCTTTCAACCTTACCAAATGGTAAATATGGCTGGATGAGCGGAACATCGATGGCTACGCCAATGGTGACGGGTGTAGCGGCACTGATTTGGTCCAATGAGCCCAAACTCAACAAAACGGAGGTCGAATACCGGCTCTATGATTCTGCTGTCGACCTAGGTACAAAAGGGAAAGACATCTACTATGGAAATGGGCGGGTCAACGCCAAAAAAGCCTTGGAAATGAAGACGCTGACCAAACCGGCCGTGACAGCGATTTCCGACAAGGACACCAAGGTCACAGGGAAAATCCCAGCTGATTTCAAAACGGGAACGGTCTCCATTTATACCGATAAAAAACAACTTGCCGAAGTGAAGATCAACGGCGAAAAGACGTTTACGGCGACTATCGCAAAACAAACAGCCGGCACGACAATCTTTACAAGAGTCATCGATAAATCGGGAAATAGAAGTGTACCCGTATCATTTAAAGTACAAGATAAAACGGCCCCTGCAAAACCGTCCGTCAATACTGTAGGTGACAATACTGTAAAAGTAACGGGCAAAGCGGAAGCGAGCACTAACGTCACTATCAAAGCTGGCAGTACGGTTCTTGGCAAAGCAAATGCCAATAGTGCAGGGAAATTTACCGTAACGATATCAAAAAAACAAAAAGCCGGAAAAGTCCTGTTCGTTACAGCCACCGATAAAGCAGGAAATACAAGCTCAATCGCTAAAGTGACAGTCGCGGACAAAACAGCACCAGGTAAACCGTCCGTCAACACAGTCAACACAAAAACGACAATAGTGACAGGCAAGGCAGAAGCCAACTCCACGGTATCCATCAAGCAATCAGGAAAAGTGATCGGCTCTGCCACAGCAACGACTAAAGGTACCTATTCGGTTAGAATTCCTAAGCAAAAAGCCGGAAAGAACCTATATATCTATGCCAAGGACAAAGCGAAAAATGTAAGTGAAGCAAGGAAAGTCACGGTTAAAAAGTGATATAGCCGCTAAGCAACAGCCTCCATACTCAATTGGGGGCTGTTCCTATTATCATGGATGCCTGCATCACTCTTTATTTCCATACATCGCTTCGCCGCTTCCCGCCAGAAGCCGCAATATCATCAGCCAGCTTTTCAATACATCCGATAGTAAGCAAATATGAAAAAAGCCTCATAATCGCGACTCTTATTTTTCGGCATCCTCGGCTCCACAAACTCAAAAAGCTCAATTCCCACTTGTTTATCCGCGATCATATGAGCATTGCGCATTTTATTAACATGATCGCCAAGAAGATCATTCGTCATATTCGTTTTTTACTCATCACCTGCATTAAACGAGGGACCCGCCAATAATTTGAATCCCAACACCTGCTCGTCCCACTTAATCGCAGCATCCAAATCAGGTACAGATAAACCAATGTGGGTAATTGTCGTCATATGTATCCCCCCTGATAATAAAAATACCCTTTTAAGGCGGGGGACAAACGGCTTTTGTTTCGGGACAAAAAAAAAGAAGCAATAGCGAATATTGCTTCTTTGATCTTCTGTTGTTTTATCTACGTCGCAATATCGTCCTTCACGAAATCCTTTAAATTTCACCTTCTTCAACCCTCCTCCAATACTCCACTTTACTTATTAATCCTTTTGCATTACAGGTAAGACAATCCGTATAAATATCGTAGGCACCCGTTCCTGCACAAACATGGCATTTCACGTGAGTTTCTGGTATTTCCTTTTGAATGATTGAAAAAAGTTTTGCAATAAACTTCTTAAAATTCATGTCCAAAACTCCTTTTTTTTTATCATACAACGAAAAAAGAAGAAACAAACAGGAAATCCGATAATATTACTTAAATCACATAAAACCATTACATACTTTACATGGAATTAAAATTAAATGAACCTGCTATGGATTCAAGGTTTAGTGTGCTCTTACACTTCGAAGAATCGACCGATTTCTATTTTAATAAAAAAGAACACCCATAAGGTGTCCAATTCATGTGTATTTACTTCATTTTTCTCAAGATCCATAAGTAAGTCAAAATAGAAATCCCCACTGAGACAGCGGCCATGATGTAAATGCTTCTATACCCATACAGATAGCCGATTTGTCCAAAGACAATGGCGCCGAAGCCGATACCAAGATCGAAGAAGGAGTAGAAGGTGGCATTGGCCATGCCTTTGCGATTTCGGGCAGCTTGTTCGAGAGACCAGGCTTGAAGAGCCGGTTGGACAGCACCGAATCCAATGCCGTAAAATATTGCTGCAAGAAACAATATCGTGTTACTTGGCATCCAGGCAAGCAGCAGCATAGCAGCTACGATAAAAAGAGTAGATGGAATGAAGACAGCTTGATGTCCCTTTTGATCATAGATTTTTCCAGCAAACATTCGTGTGAAAATAAGAGCTAAAGCATAAAGAAAAAAGTAACCTTGAATACCTGTCAAACCTTTTTCGATGGTATAAAGCGGTAAGAAGGTAGCGGTCCCGCCAAAAGTTACCGTAATGAAAAAAACAAGAACCGACGGAGCAACAGCGCTTTTTTCATAAATGTTAAACCTATTCGTTTTAGCGCTAGGAGAAGGCGGAGCTACTTTTTTATAGGTAATGGTTGATGCCATGATCCAAGCGACTAGAGTTAATGCACCGCAAAACAAGAACAACTGTTGAAACGATAAAACATCCGCTAAGAAAAGTCCGAGTGACGGACCAAAAGCCATCGCTAAATTACCCGATAAAGTGAAGTATCCCATTCCCTCACCCCGACGCTTTGCTGGGATCAGATCGGAGGCAATCGTACCCGATGCGGTGGTCGTATATCCCCAGCCAACCCCTTGGGCAACCCTCATTGCACATAACAGGAAAATACTCAGCATAAATCCAAACGAGCCAATCGCCACAGCCAAAAAGGCTAGACCGAAAAGGAAAACAAAGCGTCTTCCCTTTGTTTCCAAGGCTTGTCCAGCGAAGGGGCGGACAATCAGAGCGGAAAATAAAAACATGCCAGCAACTAACCCAATATACCGTTCATTTCCGCCTAGCTCTTTTACAAAAAGCGGAAGGGTCGGGGTAGTCATTTGAAACGTTAAAAAAACAATGAAGTTAGCTAGGAAAATCATAATAAAATCACGCGTCCAGATTTTATTAACAACCGGAAGTTCTTCTGTTAACAAGGGTGCACCCATAATAGTTTATCTCCTTAATCGATAGTGATAATCATTATCATTATACTAAAGATATAGAAGATAAATCCATAAGCAAAAGGAATTAGTGTCTTACAATCATCAGAACGATTTTTCCTACTTAGTACCCCAGGGAAACAATATTTGGGAGATTTGTTAAGAGAACTTATCATTAATATGAAGTTTTAATGTAGGACCTTTCATTTACCACTCATAAGGTATATCATTTGGGAAAATGAGAGATTGAAGGAGTCAATTATGGCTAGATTTACTGAAACAGTAATGGAGAAGGAAGAAGAAGATACACTAAATAGTAGGAAGAAACCGATGGTTGTTAAACTGAATTCTGAAGAACTTGATGACTTTATTCAAAGATTTCCAAATACCGGAGAGTTTATTGGTTTAACCTATCACATCCATGATGATAAGACGGTTACCTTTAACTATCATGTGAACGGCAGAGATCTAGAATTACTGAACTTGGTTAAGTGAATGTACGATGGACTATCCAGCAGAAATGCTGGTTTTTATCTGTTATTTTGATGGACATTCGTCATATTTAGTTTTTTCTCATCACTTGCCCGTACCACTTAATCGCAGCATCCATATCGGGAACAGATAACGGAATTTGATTATTTGCTGTCATTAGGTTCCCCCTATAATGTTTTGGAACAAAAAAAGAAGCAATAGCGAATATTGCTTCTTTGATCATCTATTGTTTCATCTACGCTGCAATATCGTCCTGCACGAAATCCTTTAAATTTCACCTTCTTCAAGCCTCCTCCGATACTCCACTTTACTTATCAATCCTTTTGCATTACAGGTAAGGCAATCCGTATAAATATCGTAGGCTCCAGTTCCGGCACAGATATGGCATTTAACATGAGTTTCTGGTATATCCTTTTGCAAGAATGAAAAAAGCTTTGCAATATACTTCAGAATAATCATCCCCAAAACCTCCTTTTTTTCAATCATACAACGAAAAAACGTGAAGGAAACAGGGAATACAAGAACATTACTTAAAACTAATAAAACCATTACATAGTTTACATGGGGTTAAAGCTTTGCCTGATGGTGATTCAGTGCGTTAATGTCGAGTGATGCAGGGATAGAGACTAAAGAAGCCGCAGTAGAATTAAAAGAAAAGGAAAAAGAAGAAAGGGAAACTTTGATACAAAGTTTAAAACCAGAAAATGTTAAGCAGCAGCCGCTAATAGATTATCTGCATTATAAGTCGCTTACGCAAGATAGGGTTATTGTATCCCTAGTGGGAAGTAATGGTACTTCAGGAACCGGTGCAAGTAATTCCTCCAATAGTTGGGCAGGACGCTTAGAAAAGAGTTTGCGCGCTGATCGTGATGATTTGGAAACACTAAGTTTCATAAATCATGGACATGAGGAGTATTCAACAAAGGATTTACTTGAAGGTAAGAAAATTGAAGCGGTCATACAAGATAAACCTGATCTGATTATATTTGAAAATTCGAAGAAGATTTGGAAAACATTATGACGAAGTTACAGAAAGGGCTGCCGAATGCAAAGATTTTAATCATTTCACCAAACCCAGTCGCAAATAGTAAAGCAGAGAATAGTTTAGGGGTGAGTTATTTTGATTATTTTCAAGCTTCCGAGAAGGTCATTTAAACGAATAACTGGACTAATATAAAAAGCAAAGAGGGAATTGAAAAGAAGCTAAAGACAAAGAATATGAGATTGGCTGATATTTTAACGAATGATAACATTCATCCCAATGACCAAGGACATTTCATATGTTTCGAGGTTATGCACGAATATTTTAAGTTGAAGAAGTAGTGCATTTAGTAAAGGGGAAAAGTGGGTATATCCACGTATATAGTTATTGAAAAGAGAGAGCTATCATATAATTTCAATACTTAAACAGACAATCACTTTCTTTCTTGAATGAATTCGCTCATTTCAACTTTCAAAATTCCTGATCCCATAACATCCTGCATGATTTCCATCCACTCTTATCCATGCCCTTGTCTTCTTGTTCATATAGCAAAGCCATTGAACACTTAGCTCCTTAAAGTTTACCCAGATTTTCACCCATTTTAATGATAAAAAGGTACTAAAATATTGACTCAATCATAACTCTTTACAGTTTTACTTCCTATAGGCATTAAGTTAGGTTTGTGATGTTTAAACATATATCCAATTCTCTTGATGTGCGTTAAAAAATGGGTAACAATTTATAATGTGAATAGGTCAAAAGATGTGAAATATTGTCGAAACAAATTCTTATCAATGAACATATAAGGGTATATAATATTATTATTGGTACGTTATAAAAGACTTAGGACTTGTGTTCGGATTGAGTTTTTAGAAGAAGAGGGGGGAAATAGAATTTGGGTAATACAACAAACATGCTTATTGAGCATCTTGTAAATGGATTTCATTTTTTTGTAGCACTAGTTTTGTTACTGTTATGTATTTTAGATGTGGGATTTTTTAAGCCCTTTTTTACATTTTTAACAGGAAGTAATAAAGATATATTGGTGGCAATTTATATCTTATTTCTTCCATTTGTTTACACGTTAGGGATAATTATTGATCACTTTGTAGATGACATAATCTTTAATAAGCGGGAATTTAAAATAAGGAATGAAATCTTACAAGGAAAATCTTCTAGACAGCTAATCATGCTGACAAATGACCAAAATCAAGCAAGTCAACTGGATTCTATTCGGACAAAGATACGAATTACTAGAACCACTTCTTTTAACTTTGCCATTATCAGTATATTTTCTTTAGCCCTTTTACTAACCCAATTTACCGACTCTACCCATTTTTTGATCATTTTAGTCCTGATCATACTAGTAGGTCCTACGCTTTCCTACTTATCTTATTGGTCATGGAGACAGAATACAGTTTCATTCTGTAATCGTGTAGTCGATGGATATAAAATGTATGAAGAAAAAAACAAAGAAGGTTAAGAAACCCATTATTTTTTTATACATAATTGGCATAGAGATTGACTAGTCAGTAAGGAAGGCAAACAAGGATACATGTTTGCCTTTTTAAGTTAATTGCCAAATGTATTCATAACTGTTATTTTAAGTTGATGATACAGAGGGAAGTCTGGAATCCTTTCTCCGAGTATGTCTACGATTGATTCATAATACCATCGTTGTTGTTCTTTGCCTCTTTTAAATATATTCCACACCTTTTCCCCTTGGACATCAAGATCTTTTTTAACGGAAAGTATATTATGTAACTTATCAGCACAAATTATTTGGCATACTTCTAATGGTGCGTCCTTTTTTAGATAATTAAGTGTATGCTTTTTTCTTTCTTCCCAGGGCTTTTCTTTATATGGTTCTGAACAACCTTCAACCAAACGCATTACATTTTCACCAAATACTTCACTTATTTCTTTGGATACTATGTTCGTATCCTCTATCACATCATGTAAAATCCCTGCAATAATAGTATCTTCAGAACAGTTTACTCCTAATAATAATATTCCTACTGTATATGGATGAGTGATATATGGTGATTGATTTGCTTTTCGTACTTGGTCTTGGTGGGCTATTGCGGCCATTTCAATAACTGCAGTTAATTTATTTATAAAAATTAAATCCATTAAGTCCTCATCCCCTTTTACTAACCAAAAGTTGAAAATGAATTCTTACAATCTTAAGGCCTGGTTATTTCATGTCATAGTTTTATTCGATTTATTATTACTTTAACCCACAATTTATAACTTGTTGATAAATAGAGCATGACTCATGGCTTAACCTATGAATAGTATAGAAGTACGAGGTGGTTTAATGCAATAATTTTACAACACGCAAATTAAAATTTTTGGTTTCAATAATTCACTATTATCTCTGGTAATTATTATTACTTCAAGTTACTCCTACCTACATGTATTTCCTTCGCCATCTAACCTTTTGCACCGCTCAGAAAGGGCTATATTCTATCAAATATTATGCTATATACCTTTTTACTTCTATAATGCATCCCAATACTAAGTAATTCATGAGTTGGTTTGATTATTTCAAATCCGACTTGTTAGCTGTCTAAGACATTTCAATGCATTAAAAGGATGAAGGTTGAGAGGGAATAAATTAAATTCGACGGTTAGCCTTAGAAAATACTTTTACGATGTTATTCATCGTATAGACAAATTTATGTTACTGTAGTAAAATATTCCCACTGATTGTCTTGTTTTGACGATTTTATCTCAATGTTATGTATAGTTAGAAAAGGTTGAGTATAAAGTTATATGAATAGTGGACTACTATAAAGATAAAGGAAAAATATAATTATGCTAGGGGAAATGTATAATGGAACAATTATCGGAAGTTTTTAAAAATCGAATTTCTAAGAACACTGATTTAGAAGAATTGAAAAAAGAATTAGAAATAGTAGAAAGAATTTTTATCGAACAAAAAAAACATCGTAGTGAAAT
>NZ_JBHXAS010000120.1:0-14150 GCF_042727425.1 Peribacillus sp. NPDC060253 | reverse complement strand
GATGTAAACTATATGAGGATAAAGAAGCAAGTATATATAACCCTATATTAATAAAGTATTCTTTTTTGTAGAAATATAAGGGAAAAGGCTTCCTTTATGAGCTATTTATGTTATTTTCCTTAATGAATATATTTCCAACAAATCAAACTGCTTATTCAACTTTCTCGGAATGCGAACAAGGTATGTTTATTAAGTTATTTTGAGATAGCAAAAAAAGAGGGTATTCTTGCTTTCATTTCTTTATAGGGTTGATGCTGTAAGACACGGATTTTGAAGTTTACAGCTAAAGGGATATACACAATCAAGGGGGAAGCAGGATGGAAAGCAAAACGATTTACATCATCTTGGAAAGAGGGGATTTCGAGTGTTAAGTATAATTGTAGGCTTAGTGCTGTTGATGGCTTTAGCATATTTGGGATGGTCCATTATTTGGGTGGCCCCGCTGGTGGCTGGAGTTGTAGCATTGATGAGCGGAATGGATGTATTTGATACGTATACCGGGACGTATATGACCGGATTGGTCGGATTCGTTCAGAAGTGGTTCCCGATCTTCTTATTGGGAGCGATTTTCGGAAAGTTAATGGAAGAAACGGGTGCAGCGAAATCCGTTGCCAAGAAGGTAACGCAGATCATTGGTAAAAAGCGTGCGATTCTTGGGGTACTGATTGCTTCCGCTTTATTGACATATGGCGGCGTTAGTTTATTTGTCGTCGTGTTTGCGGTTTATCCGATCGCTTTGGCGTTATTTAAAGAAGCAAACGTTACGAGAAGGCTGCTTGTTCCCACTTTTGCGCTTGGGGCATTCACTTTCACGATGACCGCTATTCCGGGTACACCGCAAATCCAAAACCTGATACCGATGGAGTATTTCCATACGACGCCTACTTCAGGCATGATCATCGGGATCGTCACTTCATTGATAATGGCAGTTGGCGGGTATTTCTGGTTATCCTATAGAGAAAAGTCTCTTTCTGCTAAAGGAGAAGGATTCATTGAATCGGATGATTCGGTTACCGGTTCTGAGCAAGATGAAAAAGTACCGAATTGGTTATTGTCTTTAGTTCCGCTTCTTATTGTTGTCCTATTGCTTAATGTTGTTAAATTAGAACCTATTTATGCTTTATTATTAGGGGTTCTGAGCATTATGGTCATCAATATCAAGGATTACAAAAAGTTCATTTTCTCTGTTAATGAGGGAGCGAAAGGGTCAGTGATGGCCATCCTGAATACGAGTGCGGCTGTTGGATTTGGAGCTGTCATTGCTGTTATACCTGCATTTGATAACATTACTTCTTGGCTGCTTAATATTTCGAGCAATCCCCTCGTTGCTGAATCTCTTGCCGTACAAATCATGGCGATCATCACTGGTTCCGCTTCAGGCGGTATGGGTATTGCACTTAATGCCCTTGGCGATACTTTTTACAGTTTGTCACAAGCGACGGGAATCAGCCCGGATGTATTCCACAGAATGGCGGCAGTCGCTTCAGGTGCATCCATTTTCCCTAATAATGGTGCTCTATTAACACTTTTGGCGGTTACAGGATTGACTCATAAAGAAACATATAAAGATGTTTTCATGGTAGCGTTCATCATCCCGACCATTGCCATGATCGTCGGCATTATAATGGGTGCCATCGGTATCGTTTAATAAATATCGATGCCTAAAAATTAGTTTATTCTAGGAGGAATTCATAATGGTTGAAAATAAAGTCGTTATTATTACAGGTTCTGCTCGTGGTATTGGATTTGAAATTGGTAAGCATTTCGCTGAAAGTGGAGCCAAAGTCGTTCTTTCAGACATTAATGAAGAATCGGTGAAAGAAGCTGCGGAATCATTGAAAGAACTTGGTTTCGATTCAATTGGAATCAAAGCCGATGTAACTAAAGAAGAAGATATCGTAAAAATAGTGAAGGAAGCTAAAGAAACGTATGGTACGATCGACATCGTAATTAACAATGCCGGTTTGCAGCATGTATCACCAATCGAAGATTTCCCAACGGATAAATACGAATTGATGATAAAAATCATGTTGACAGCGCCATTCATTCTAACTAAAACCGTGTTCCCAATCATGAAGGAACAAGGTTTTGGCCGCATCATTAACGTCTCTTCCATAAATGGTGTTATCGGATTCGCAGGTAAAGCGGCTTACAACAGCGCGAAACACGGAGTCATCGGTTTAACGAAAGTTGCTGCTTTAGAAGGTGCAGAGCACGGTATTACAGTCAATGCCTTGTGCCCTGGATATGTGGATACTCCACTTGTTCGCGGACAAATGGCAGACTTGGCGAAAACACGTAATGTACCAGTTGAGGATGTATTAGCAGAAGTCCTTCTTCCATTAGTGCCTCAAAAACGTTTGTTGGATGTAAGTGAAATTGCTGATTATGCATTGTTCTTGGCAAGCGATAAAGCGAAAAGTGTAACAGGTCAAGCCGTTGTCATCGACGGTGGGTACACAGCTCAATAATTTGTAAAAGAAATAAATGATAAGAACAATAAGGGTGAACCATTCTGACAAATTTTCATTTGACAGAGGGGTTCACTTTTAGTGCATTTTTGGCTAGGATGGCGAAATTTTTCAAACTTGGATTAAATGTTTTAGGGGGATCTTCATGGACTTACTGATTATATTGCTATCTCTGGGGTTATTGATGTTTGCCGCATACCGCGGTTATTCTGTTATTTTGTTTGCACCTATCTTTGCACTTTTACCGGTTTTCTTCATTGACCCTGGTAATATTTTACCGTTCTATTCCGGTGTTTTCATGGAAAAGATGGTCATTTTCATAAAAAATTATTTTCCCGTCTTTTTATTAGGCGCCATTTTCGGGAAAATCATCGAAATGTCTGGAATCGCCGAATCGATTGCGAAGACAATCGTTCGCTTGATCGGTGCCAAACAAGCCATGCTGACGATTTTCCTTTTAGGTGCCATTTTAACCTATAGCGGCGTGAGTTTATTCGTAGCGGTTTTCGCCATTTATCCTTTTGCGGTTCAATTGTTCAAGCAAGCCGACATTCCTAAAAGACTTATGCCGGCTACCATCGCGCTTGGAGCATTCACGTTCACCATGGATGCTTTGCCGGGAACTCCGCAAATTCAAAATGTCATTCCTACAACGTTCTTCGGTACGGACATTTATGCCGCACCGATCCTTGGCATCATAGGTGCCATTTTTGTCTTATCGGTTGGTTTGGTCTATTTAGAAAGCCGTAAGAGGCGGGCCAAAAAAGCGGGAGAAGGATATTATGGGCTCCCAGGGGAAAATATCTCTGCACCAGAACAGGAAAAAGAGGAGCCAACACCTGATTTACATTCAAACCAAACGGTATTACGGCAGATTTTAGCTTTTGTTCCGCTTGGGCTAGTTGCCTTCATGAATAATTATTTGACCAAAGCGATACCGAAATGGTACCCGAATGGATTTGATTTTTCTGCGATCGGGTTGGAAGCCTATTCTGTTGATGTAGCGGCCACTGCTGCAATCTGGGCGGTTGAAATTGCCTTGGTCGTCGGTATCATCACGGCTCTTGCCTATGATTGGAAACGCGTTACGAAAAACATGAAAGAAGGACTGAACAACAGTATTGGCGGTTCACTGCTTGCCGTCATGAACACAGGATCCGAATACGGCTTCGGGGGTGTCATCTCTGCCCTTCCTGGATTTGCAAAAATCAGTGATGGAATATCTGGTGTATTTTCGAATCCGCTTGTCAATGGTGCTGTCTCGACCAGTGCACTCGCAGGGATAACGGGATCGGCATCCGGGGGAATGGGAATAGCCTTAAGCGCTATGGCCGATAAATACAATCAGGCAATCGCTGCGGCAAATATCTCACCTGAAGTGATGCACCGAGTAGTCGCCATGGCGTCAGGTGGGATGGATACACTTCCACATAACGGAGCTGTCATTACCTTGCTTGCCGTCACGGGATTAACGCATAGACAATCGTATGGCAGCATCTTCATGATCACGGTCATTAAATCATTGGCTGTCTTTGTCATCATTGCCCTCTATACTTGGTTTGGTATTGTCTAAATAATGATAACTCACGAGTAAAAGTGCGAAACAGACGAGTAAGAGTGCGAAACTCACGAGTAAGAGTGCAAAACTCACGAGTAAGAGTGCAAAACTCACGAGTAAAAGTGCAAAACTCACGAGTAAGAGTGCGAAACTCACGAGTAAATCCCCAAAACTTACGAGTAAAACCCTAAATAAGGCTAGCGAGGTATCCATGCTTGATGTGTGGATACCTTTTTTTATGCGTGTTGCAATATATAATTTATTAAATGTAATATATATGTTGCAAAAAGTTAAATAAATCATATAATGGAGGTAAGTTATGGAATTAAATGGAGGTCGATCAATGATGAATATATTTAAAAGAAAGAAAAGGATCACAGATGAGCGGGTTGAGAATGTAAGAAATAAAATTTATAAAGAAATGTATCACGTCATCTTGGCCATTTGCCTGGTGAGTGCACTTTTCAAACTATATAAATATGGTGCAGGCAGCGGGGAGTTATATTTAGAATGCGTGATCATTGTTGCAGGAGGGCTGTATTACTTAGCTCGTTCCATTTTCTTAGGTGTATTCTGGGATGAAGTGGAAATGCATGACCGCACCAGCAAAACACCGATGAGCAGGAAAACGATTTTTGGTACGGTTGCGTTAGCACTCATCATCGCTATATTCATGGGGGTGAATAGTGCTGTATCCTATGCGGATGGCAGTTCCCAGGGCGTATGGTATTTTGTAATGGTATCGTTTGTTTCCGTTATGATCTATTTGCCGATTTTACTTCTGTTTTTTGGTGGTATATACTTGCTAGCGAAGAAAATCGGTATGAAAAATAGCGAAGATAATAAGAAATTGTAGGTGCGAATCCCTTGAAAAATATAAAACTGAAGCTGGCGAGAGTAGAAAAGGACTTGTCACAAGATGAACTGTCCAAGATTGTCGGAGTTTCCAGGCAAACGATAGGATTGATTGAATCCGGAAAGTATAACCCCTCATTAAGTTTGTGTGTCGGTATATGTAAAGCATTATCCCGTACATTGGATGATTTGTTTTGGGAGGAAGACTGAAAAGAGGTATCCATTGACTTGGATATCTTTTTTTTTAGGAATTTTACATCAAAAAATGGGGGAAGGTATAGGTGGAGTATGTAAGCAAAAATCTAACAGTCGAAAGGGATGGTTTTGATGGATCGTACGATTGGTTACTTACGTGAGATATTATCTAACTATACGGACCAATATCCTGAAGCGCAGGAAATTTATAATAAAATCAAAAGCGGACACTTTCATTCTGAAGAAGAACTCGTCAATAAGCTTTCCGGTAAAGAAGCCAATCTTCTTAACCATATTCTTCCTCAGGAAATTAAGCATGCAAAGGAAGCTAGTGATACGGAACGTGTCACGCAATTATCTGAGGTATATGAACTGATTCTTATATAACAAAACCTTGTCCATGATGACCATGGACAAGGTTTTGTTGGTTTTTTTATTCCATTTCACTAAGTGAATCCATATGACTGGCTATCATGGCGATGATGGTGCTTGCTTCTTCTCTGCTGAAAATGAAATTCGTTTCATCCTTTATTAGGTCATCATCCGCTGTCCGAATCCGATTGATCCGTTTCAGCACACCATCACCTGTTTCCTGCACGATACCGAATTGATAGGTGACCTCGACTTCATTATCCTGGATATAGGCGGTCACTTCAGGCGTTTCCCAATCTACATCGATTTCGTATATATCGGACTCTTCGCCGTCTGGATCATACAAGTCATCATCATTATCATCATCCATATCAAATTCATAATCGGTATCATCCTCTTCCAGATAGTTATGGAAGCTCTCATGGACAGCATCGACGATATCTTCAATGTCCGAAAGGATCACCTTGCTAACCTGCCCGAGATCCGGCTCGAACGACTCCATATAAAATTCTTCATTATACGGATCAAAAAAAAGCGTGGAAAAATAATCCCTCTCATTGTCAGCCAGCTCTGTATAAAATTCGATGCGTGGATGTTTAGACCCGCGCTCCACGATCATGCTGCCATTACGGTCGTATTTCTCACAAATTGATTGAAGATGATCCTGCAATTCCCCGCTTACTCTGTCAAACCATTCTAATGACATCAACATCCACTTCCTTTCGTGATTATTGTTTCCCAGAAAAGGCGGACATGACGTGCCATTTAAAGCCAAATGAATTTACCTTCAACAAAATATGTCAGTAATAAAAAAATAATGTAAAGGGAAAATACAATCAAAAGCAAAAACGTTATTATAATTAGAAAAAATTCCAGGATTTAATTTATGAAACAAGTAACCGGGAAGGGATAAGGCTCAGGAATTGCCGCAGCAACGAATTGGCATTCATTTTTGTGAAATGGCTGAGGAGCTAACCGGGGCGGGGGTTAAATGATTTAACTGTTTCAGAGGATTTAATTTATTAAAGCAATCCAGCTTGCAAAAAGCTCAATGGGTAAACGTTCAGAGAGGTATGCCGAAAATGTAAGGGTGGAAAAATATTTTAATAAACACTTTAAACTCCCTTCATTATTTTAGAAAGGAGTTTTTATAGAAGACTGTCTATCGAAGCGAATTAAGGCTCCTTATTTATTGGATTTTTAATCCAGCCGTTATTGTACATACTGTTTGGAATACGAATAACGCCTATAAAGAATTTTTTATTAAGCTTCCTATACCTCTTTATACCTTTCAATTATAAAGTCAATAAAATACCTACTTGCTATTGGCAATACCCTTTTATCCTTGTATGCCAAAGTGATCGTACGAATAATGGAAGGAGAGATAGCTTTCGTTACAATATTATAGGGACATTTATTTAAAAGAAGTTTCGGTAAAATCGAAATGCCAAGCTCTTGTTCAATCATGGACATAATCGCATAGGGATCATATACTCGATATTGTGTATCAGGTTCAAAATTGTACTGTTTAAAAAATATTAATGGTTCATTAATAACTCCCTCATCCAACAGAATATAAGGATCTTTTAGCAATTCCTTCAATGAGACTTTTGTGGATGATGCTAAAGGATGATCTTCTGGTAATACAGCCAGCATTTCATCTTCTTGCAAGGGTATCGTAGTAAGATCAGAAATATTTGAATTCACAAAGCCAAAATCTACGCTTCCATCCTTAATCCAGTTTGAGATTTCCGTATAGTTTCCTTGAAGTAATTCGAAATGAACAGTTGGGTAAAGTTCCTTAAAGTCTTTAATCAATCCCGGTATCCAATGACATGTAACACTGGAAAAGGTACCAATTCGAATAAGGCCACTTTGCAGTCCTTCCATCTCTTTATGCTTTTCAGTCAGTTCCCTATGTGAATTACAAATCTTCCTGATATATGGCAAAAATTCCTCGCCATCTGGTGTCAGTGTAATACCCTTTCGAGAACGTAAAATAAGAGGGGTAGAAAGTTCTTCCTCTAATGAATGCACCATTTGACTAATGGCGGACTGTGTATAGCCAAGTTCTTCAGCAGCTTTTGTGAAACTGCCTGTTTCTATGGTTTTGATAAAAGCATAATACGAATTCACCCTCACTAACCCCTTTACATTAGCAATTCTAATAGATCTATTATAAAAATTCGTTTTACTAATGTAAATAGAAGAAATAAAATATAGTTGGAACAGAACTGCAGAAAAGGTAAAACAAGAAACCTCAGGAGTTGAAGTAAAAAAATAATGAATATTAACGTTAAATACAGAAATATTATTTATGCATTTTTAATGGCTTTTAGTATGTCCTTTTTTATTTCATTTATATTAGTCTCAATAAATAGGGGGTATGATCATATATTCATATCTACTTGGTTAAAAACTTGGTCACAGGCTTTTATCTGTGCTTTCTTTGGAGCTTACTTTTTTCCGAGAGTAATACAACAAATAATGAGAAAAATTAATTTTGTAGAAAAACCGCTAATAATTGAGAAAGATTTTTTAGTAAGAGAAGAAGACAATAGATAATGGCCAGTAGAGAATTAAAATGTGGATATTGTTTTAAAGGATTTCCTTAATAACAGTAAAAAATATGGATTTTAAGAATACGGATCACGAGCTGCCCAAATGATGGGCGGCTTTTTATTCGTTTCCCTGAAGAAATTTCAAGAACATGCTACTTTCATCCCGTGAAAGTTTATATAGAGTGTGAAAGGGGGTGAGCGACATGGCAAACCAAATTCCAGTATCAAGTACGTTACGGATTGATTTTGAAACGGGGTTAAATGAAAAAGGGGTCATCGTTTTCAAGCGTAGAGCTTTCTCGAACATCAGGATCGAGGCGACGGCGGATCAGTTGTTTTCGACAGCTGTTGCCATTGCAAGCGTACAAAATTATCCAATGGGCGAAGTGACCCGGGTGGATACGTACTCGTTGATTGGCTAAACGGCTATTGAAACAGATCGTAAGGGAGGTGAGTGGAATGGCTAAAGTATTGGAAATGATTTTCGATACGGAAGAAGGGAAGTCTGCGACGATATCTATTGATAATCCGAAGGAGCCGGTTAATGTAAATACAGTAAAACTGGCAATGGAACGAATAATTGCGGGGAATATCTTCGTTTCATCTTCTGGAGGATACGTCGGTTTGAAAGCGGCACGCCTCGTCGAGCGGAATGTCGAGGATGTGGAACTTAGCTAACCTACTGGGTGTCATCTTTTTTAGGACACCATGGAGGAGAGGTGAATAAAAAAGTGGATCAAATCTTGCCATTTGTCAGTGATATCGGGTTTCCCATCATCGTAACCCTTTATTTGCTTCATCGGATTGAAACGAAACTGGATACATTGAACGAAACCCTCGTTGAGCTGCCTGATCACTTGCGAGAAGGAATTCCAAAGTCAGGGTAAAGGATAATGGGGAGCATCATGAGTGAAATCATTCATGATGCTTCCTATTTGGATGGGAAAAACAGTGAAAGTTTAATAGATACTAGTTTTTTATCAAAACTATCGGATATACATACAACTGTAGCTAGTTCATGAAAAATCCAAATACTAAGGAGGAATTTTAATGACTAACGACAATGAAAAAATGAGCCGGGAAGAAGCAGGACTCAGGAGACGGGAAAAGATAGTGAGAGCGACCTGACGTATTTATTAGATTCTAGTTTTATATCCGTCCAAACGGGTACATGACACATGTAGCTAGCTCATGAAAAATCCAAATACTAAGGAGGAATTTTTAATGACTAACAACAATGGTAAAATGAATCGTGAAGAAGCAGGCCGTAAAGGTGGAGAAACAACAGCCAAAAACCATGATAAGGAATTCTATCAGGAAATTGGCCAAAAAGGCGGAGAAGCAACATCCAATAATCATGATAAGGAATTCTATCAAGAGATTGGCCAAAAAGGCGGAGAAGCAACATCCGACAATCACGATAAGGAATTCTATCAAGAGATCGGCCAAAAGGGCGGAGAGGCAACATCCGACAATCATGATAAGGAATTCTATCAGGAGATAGGCCAAAAGGGCGGGGAGGCAACATCCGACAATCATGATAAAGAATTCTATCAGGAAATCGGGCAAAAAGGCGGAGAGGCACGGGCCAATCAACGAGATGGTTCCGATGATGGAAAAATGAGCCGTGAAGAAGCAGGACGCAAAGGCGGGGAAAAAAGCCGCCGTTAAAATATAATCCAGGAAACTCATAAATGACCGAGGGAAGTAAACATTCCCTCGGTTTTTTTATGCCATCCCAATGGAAATAACCTTCACAGCACATTACAAAGTGTGCTTGGAAATTAAAGTGGGTAAAGAAATAACACCTAGAAAAGAAAGAGGTGATGAAGAAGTTGATCGTCCATTATTCATTTCCCCGTTTAAAAGTAGGCGGAGTTACATTCACTGCACGGCATTCATTGCTTGCTATTGGTCTTGCGGGCATCGCTTATCTCATTTCGAATAAGAGGAAGCATCAAGCGGTATTCAAAACGGCTTCATTGATGTGTAAGATCGAACGGAAAGAAGATTCCATTAAGCTTATTTGGCCTGATGAAGGTGGTTTCTATCGGGTATTTAGGGGGAAAGAGCTGATTTACAGCGGCCCGGAGCCAAGGATGGCAGATTGGGGACTGACTCCAGGAACCATCTATACGTACTCGATAGATAGCTTGAATGAAAAGGAACAGTCAGTGAACAGGATGAAAATACAAACATCAACGACCGCCGAGAATAAAAAAGAGGATAATATCCTTTTGGATTTGATATTCACCACGATTGTCGCAAAAGGCCAAGCCAGCCTGGAATGGGAGCCCATCAAGGGAATAAAAGAGTATCGGGTTTACCGAAACGGCGTGGATATTGGGAAAGTGGGTGGATGTTCCTTCAGTGATCGGAGTATTAGTGAGGATCAGGAATACACATATACCATTAAAGCAAAGCGGCCCCTTCCGCGTTCAGAGCAGGAGTCCTATGCCGTGAAATCCCTTGTAGCGAGTATTGTCGGAGCCGTAAAAAAAGGATCATCCCAAGCACAGGCAGCGATCGAGGAAATAACGAATACGAAAAAGATAGGACCTGTAAAACAGCTTTTGCAGTCAGTTGAAAACGATGTGGAAGGTAAAAAGAAAAGAAATTGGCACCTGCGCTATTCCACCTTTCTACCGGAAGAGTGGCTGAAAAACCCAAATCTTGCCTCAAAGGTTCCCTATTTCAAGGGCGATAACCGCGGGTTTGATCCTGAATCATCCCGTTACAGGACGAGGGTCGATGTGACGATTCATGAAAAGGAGAAGGAAGCTGAGATTGAATTCACTAAAGCGGTCGGTAAGAGTGAAGCCTACAACCATGATGGCGATTTCCTTGAAGAAGGTGTGGCATCGGATGATGATATTTTAGTGAAAAATGTGTTATCCACCAATGAGAAAACGACGATTCAGCTGACACACTCCGTAGGCAATCCGATCATTCTTTCTCCAGCCGTGGATTATAAAGTAATCGGGACCTTTTATCGAAATGGGGAAATCAATATAGCCGGCTATCATGATCAAGCCCCCCATCACGAAGTCTATCTAAAAGAGGCAGAGGATCCAGATTGGGAACCCCTGCACCTAGCGGAAAACAAAGGGCTTGAAATGATGGCGCATCCAACGGCCAACCATTTATGGAGGTACTCCACATTTACACAATGAAAGGACGAAAAGCAATGATTGCCGATCGTCCTTTTTTGTTTATTAGCGCCTCTGTTATAGGAAAGTATTGATTTTCATTATAGACCCGTTAAAATACCTGTTCCAAATCTGTGAGAAGATGTGAAACAAGATTAAGTCATTATAAATGCGGCAATCCTTTAGAATGGGTATGACTATCCGCACACTTTTTTGCTTGAAACCTGCTAGACCAATGAGTAGCAGCTATTAAGTTATTTGCTATTATCAATGAAATTTCAGTATTGATCGCTTTTGTTATATCATACAATTTTTCCTACTGGTTTTTGGATAATTAGTTATTTAGGAAAATTTAATTTAACTAATTATTGACCATCATTTCAAACGATAATTAAAATACAATGAGTAAAATATATCCAGTGTTGCTTTTGATATACAATATTTAAATAAAAAATTTGAACTGGAGATGTGTTAGTTGAAAAAAATCATTTCATTTATTGCGGTTTTTATCTTAATATTTTCATTTTTTGCACAGCCGCGTGTAAGTAAAGCAAAGAATCAAAGCGAAAAGAACTATTTAGTAGAGTTTAATAAAAAATTGGATACTAAATTAATTGAAAAAGAGGGAGGGAAAATCAAAGGGAAATACAAGCATTTTAAGACTGCACAAGCATCATTAACAGCTGATGAATTATATAAAATAAAGAAAAATCCAAATGTAAAACTGATTGAAGAGGATGTAACAGTACAATCTACTCCTTTAAATGGAGAAACATATCTTGAAAATGGATATAGTTGGGGAACAAAACGAATTAATGCTGATAAAGCTCATGAAAATGGTATAACTGGAAAAGGCATTAAACTTGCAATTTTAGACACCGGGATTTCTAATCAATCTGGGATAGTAATAGAAAAGCAAGCTTCATTTATAGATAGTGAAGAAGATGTTATAGATTTAAACGGTCATGGAACAGCAGTATCTAGTATAATTGCAACTTCATATGAAAATTCTGGATTCCACGGAGTAGCTCCAGATGTTAAATTGTATGTTGGGAAAGTACTTGATTAAAATGGTACAGGACAATATAGTGATATAATTGAAGGAATTGAGTGGGCAATTGAAGAAGATATCAATATTATAAACATGAGCTTCGGTGGTATTAAAGAATCTGAAATATTGAAAAATGTAATTGATAAAGCTTATGATCAAGGAGTCTTAATGATTTCTTCAGTTGGAAATGAGGGGACTGAAAAAGTTACTTATCCGGCTGCCTATGATAATGTAATTGGTGTTGGAGCCTCAGACTTCTATAATCAAATGAGTTCACTGTCTAATTATAGCGATCAATTAGAATTGGTTGCCCCGGGAGTAAATATCCAAACTTTAGATTTAAATGGCGATCATATAACAGCAAGTGGTACTTCTATAGCTGCCTCATATGTTTCAGGAGCTGCAGCCCTTCTTTGGTCACAAAATGTAAACCTTGATAATAAAGAAATGCGCACAAAATTAAAAGACTACGCTACAACACTAGAAAATCAAAAAAAATATAATTTGGTAAATGTTGATCCTTCTATCTCTCAATATGTAGAACCGTACAATCCAGATAACATCCAAACAGATTCGAAACAAGATGAATTAACCGAAGAAGAATTGGCATTTCTAACTGAAGCTGGTTGGTCAGAAGAAGCTATTGATGGAACAACTAATGAAGAATTGAAAGAGTTTATATCTGAAGGAGCAATGAATCCTGACTATTCTGAAACTATTTATACATTTGTGCCGGAAGATGAAATTAGTGGGGATGTACAAGCTCAAAATTTAAAGAATGGTGGAAGTATTACTCTAAAAGTAAGTGCGTCTTATCTTGGAATTAAGAATAGTAATGAAAAACAGTTTAAAATAAATGGTAGTTATAATTGGAATAGCATGCCAAAAAATCGGTACGTGGATCTTTTTGCTCTAGCCTGGACTGATAACGCTTGGTATAAATCTACAAGTAAATTATCTCATACTTATTATGGTGCAATTCCTATTACTGAATCTGTTACTGTTTTTAAACCTTCTTTAAAAGCGGGTATGTCTTGGAAAGTAGATCTACGTGCTGGATCACATGATGATATAGGGAAATTCACTCAATATATTTATCTACCTAAATCTGCTTCAAGTAAAAACAATGGACCTTTACAAGCAACAGTAGAATATTCTCATGCTTTCACAACGATAACTCCATCTATTGGTGGTGGCTCAGGAGGTTTTTCATACGGAATTTCTACAGGAACGGGTAAAGACTACGCGGACAATCCTCCTATAAGCAGTGTGAAAAGTTACTAAATAAAGAGTTAGAGTAACAAAAAAGAGAGAATAAAACAAGTAATGTTCAACATTTGGAAGGGGGTATCTTGTGCGAAAGTTCATTATTGGTATTGTGATTGTTTCATTAATAATATTTGCCTATTACTACTACATTGCTCAAATTGATAAAAAGAACAATAAACTCGATCTTAACGTCGAACAATCCCTGGAACATCAATTGACAACAAAAGACTATGAGAGTTTTACTTATAAAATTACAAATAATACTAATGAAAACTTTAATTTGCTATTTGTTACAGGTAATGAAATAGACGTAGAATTCAAAACATTAACGAATAGTCCAATTAAAGAGGGTAATATCATTACTGTTGAATCTGAGCCGACTAAAAAACATACAAAAGAATTTAATAGAGGAGACACATGGGAGTATACTATAAGAATTAATTCGAAGTTGCTTTCAAAAGGAGACTATCAATTAACTGCTCAATTTATTCCAAGTAATGCTAGTACTCTTAATAAAGTTGAGCAAATAATAACTCACCCTTAACGGAAATTCAAGCATTAAAAAAGGTAATTCTGGATTTGAGTCAATATTTTGGACACAAAAAAGTTAAATCTTAAGCTGTTTTTGTAATTTGATCTTCAATGGCTTGTGGAGTTTTATATCCTAAG
>NZ_JBHXAS010000119.1:0-14263 GCF_042727425.1 Peribacillus sp. NPDC060253 | reverse complement strand
GTACACTATAAGTGCCATAGCAATGAAATAAGCTGGATATGATTTTATTACTGGCCAAATATTTATATTTCCCAAATTATTTAAAATTTCAAAAATTGGGATCAAGGAAACTAAAAAAACTCCAATGTAGCGTAACGGATTAAAAAAGATTTTTTGCACAGAATAACCTCCAAAATTAAGATAAATACAGTTTACTAGGTTGATAGTCTAAAACACAATATACTAAATAAAAAGAATTCGTATGTAAGAAAACACACCTACTTGAGTATGTTTTTTTTTTTGCTCAAATACAGAGAGAGTTAAAAGGGGGCAATGGACATTGGAGGGAATTGATTTGAAAAAACAAGGTCCAAGAGCATGAAGAAAAGTTTAAAGAAGTTGATTTAGAGCTTGAGAATCATCGGCAACAACTATTGCAGCTAAAAACAAAACGATGAAAAATACCAGCAGGATGCATCTCTTTTGAAGACAAACCTCGCCAAATTACAATCTGGACAAAGTAGCTTGGAACTGACTGTCATGAAAGGGAACGAATCAACCAGAGATTTAATTAATGGGAATAAAGTGATTACGAATAAATTGCTCGATCATGTGATTGGTAAGGATGCTCAAGAGCACCAGTCAGATATTGAAACACGAAAATAAAAATGGGAAATCGTCGGCAAGGTCAGTACGATCCTACTCGGTTCAAGTGGAATTCTATATACAGTTTTTCAAGCATAAGGATTTGAAATATCTGTGTTTAATAAACATACCATTGATGCGTTATTAAACTTTTTATTTTAAATTTCATAAAAAAGGGTGAGAAATTAATAAAATGTATGTAGAATTAGAGGAATGCATAATCAGAAGTACAGTATATCTGCAATCGCAAGAGAATTAAGATATATCGAGAAATACGGTAAATAAGTACGTAAAGAAGACAACCCGATGAAATGGCAGAGTGGACGGCATCAACCCTGACAAGAAAAAAGAAATCAGACGAACACTAACAAATAATCTTTCATTGGTTAAGAGAATATCCAGATCCACCAATGGGGAAATAAATTCAATTTGATTTTGGTTTATGACCGTTAAAAACAAACAAGAAAAACCTGTTAAATTAGTCTTTATTTTATTTGTATTAGCCAATTCAAGATATAAATATGTAGAGTTTCAAAATTGCTGTCATCATCAGTGCTAAAATACCCAATATCAACGGTTTAATATTCCTAAAAAAAAAACAGATAATCATCTTATCATTTAATAGAGTTGGAGTGTTTGATTCCTTTTTTGAAGAAATTCAGGCCATGGGTTACGAGGGGAAAACAACTATTCTCGGGAGTTCGTTAAACTCTATCGGGTTCAGACAAAAAACAAGCCACAGTAAGATATGAAACTCCACTAGGAATGCTAGCTCAGATTTATTGAGAGGATGTAGGCATGTATGAGGTGGATGGCAAGCTTCAAAAAGTGTATGCATTCATAATAATTTTTAATTTTAAATTATTCGAGAATGAAATATGTAGAAATTTACTACGGATATGAAATTAGGAATACTGATAAATGTCATATTAATGCCTTTGTCTACTTTAACGGTCTGCCAGAACAGATTCCATAAGGCAGTAGTCACGAAGCATAGTCCGGTTGAGATTCGTTTTAATCGAACCTTTGAGGATTTACTAGCCTTTTATGGGATCGATCCAAAAGCGTGTAAACCTCATCGTGCTCAAACCAAGGGATAAGCGGAAAGAACGGTTCTGTATCTAAAGAATAATTTCTTCAAAGAAAGCATGAATCTACATTGCACACTTTAAATTATTATTATATTCGTCATTGGCTGGATTACACGGCCAATCAAAAGGAAATCAATCGACTAATGAATTGTATCCTTCTTTGATGGGCTCTAATCCCCATCCTACAGCCAAGTGTGTCTTCCCAGAACATGCGTCCTAATAATATTAAGTTGAAAATATGTTCAATCCACGCTAATAATTAGTTCAAACCTTGAAAACCATGGGATTACAAGGAAGTCACAAACAAGAATAAAACGAATGAAGCACAGTTAGTCATTATTGATGATTTAATGTACCCGCTTTGGATTCAAGAGTTTTTTCAATTAGATTTGTATAACCATTCTTCCATCATATTGACGTCCAATCGCTCTCCAAAGGAATGAACTGAGTTACTAGGAGGTGATGTTGGCGTAGAGACAACCATACTAGATCGTTTAATACATTAGCAGAAATTGTTCATATGACAGATCCAAGCTATCGAATGCGGCATCACCAAACTAATTTTAATGAAGAAGGTTTTCAAAATTAATGAGTGAAAGTGTTCAAATGTACTTGACAATTACATCTACCAAATTCATTTTTTTCCATACAATTACCTTACCCAGTGTTGTATCGAAGTAACGAAAACCGATGTGTTAGATGAATTTTGTCTATTGACTGTCGTTCCGTAGTCGTGATTAAATAAGCTTTTATTCCCTTAAGAAGTGAAGGTGTTATTTGTAAAACGTACATAGTAGGTGTTGTTAATCCTTATTGAGAAAAAAGGTTTGGTCGCCTATCAGTTTATATCCAAGCTCATTTCATTGCAATCTAATTCAACATAGCTTGCTCTTATTTTAACACTTGGTTTATTGATATTGAGCGCTTGGTCGAATACGTAAAAGCTATATACCTCTATTTAAACAGAGGGCAGTTTTTATTCCATGTCATTTCTATTGTTAATGTCGATGCCAATCGCTATAAAGAGTCAGTTACACCGAACTAATTTAAATATTTTTTGATTGTCGTTTAATTGCTTGCAAAATAAAATCTTACATCAACCATAGGATGGTTAAATGGAGTATACTTATATAATGAATTAGTATACGATTAGGTGTTGTATTATTATTAAGTAAGAAATTAACTAATATAGGAATGAACCAATATGTGGTAAAGAAATAAATATTTTTTCTTTCCATAATCGAAATGAGGGATTAAAGTGACAATACTAGTAACTGGAGGCGCTGGCTATATTGGAAGTCACGCAGCAGTAGAACTTTTAAAAAGTGGCTATAATATTGTAATAATGGACAACTTGTCAAATAGTAATTTCGAATCAATCAATCGGATTAGGGAATTAACTAGCAAGGAATTTCCTTTTTATAAATGCGATTTATTAGATCGTGATGAGTTGGTCACTATCTTTAAGAATCATGATATTGAAGCTGTCTTGCACTTTGCAGGACTTAAAGCGGTTGGTGAATCAGTGGAAATTCCATTAAAATATTATCATAATAATATAACAGGGACTATAAATCTTTGTGAAATAATGGCAAAGCACGATGTAAAAAAACTCGTCTTTAGTTCATCGGCTACAGTGTACGGAAATCCTGATAGAGTTCCAATTGATGAATCATTTCCAGTGTCTGCAACCAATCCATATGGACGTACAAAATTGATGGTTGAAGAGATTTTACGAGATTTGCAAGTTTCGGACCCCACTTGGAAGATAGCTTTATTACGTTACTTTAACCCAATTGGTGCTCATAAAAGTGGAAGAATTGGGGAAAATCCGAATGGAATACCAAATAACTTAATGCCATATATCACACAGGTTGCAATCGGTAAAAGAGAAAAGCTTTCTGTTTTCGGAAATGACTATGAGACTCACGATGGTACAGGAGTTAGGGATTTCATTCATGTGATCGATTTAGTAAAAGGGCACTTGAAAGCCCTACAATACTTGGATAGCAATGAAGGAGTTGAAACTTTTAATCTGGGCACCGGTACTGGATACAGTGTTCTGGATTTAATCAATACTTTTAGCTTAGTCAATAAGAAAGAGATTCCTTATCAATTTATGGAAAGACGACCTGGCGATATATCAATATGTTATGCAAATCCAACAAAAGCTGATAAAGTCCTTGGCTGGCGTGCAGAGAAGGATCTAAAAGAAATGTGTAAAGACTCGTGGAAATGGCAAACAGATAATCCAAATGGGTATGATAAAACAACTTATTAAAGTTACTTAGCGAAATGAGGCAATTATAAAACAGCCTTTAGGCTACCATGTTTCCAAATATTTTGGAGTTTGGTAGCCTGATTTTTTCTTTAATGTTTAACATCTTTATGATCACCAACGGTTTCTTTCCCCATTTTCATGGAATAAAAATTTCCATTTAATCAGATAGTTTCAAAGGTATTGCCATATGGGTAACCTCAGTTAACGGAAGAGTTTTATAACTCGTTCTTCATTTATAGGATTGCTATCGCCATTAATGGGATTAAATGTAATGATTAGTGAATGAGCCGATCAATGACTTTCTCCTTAAGATTAGTTCCCCAAAGACATATTCCATTGACCAAACTGTAGATTCGTTATAATAATAATACTCTTGGTCTAATAACAAATAGAAATGACTTGAAATAATAATAATTCTGCCCCCCTGTTTATATATGGGGATGTAACCAAGTTTATTCAAAATCAATTTTGAATGGGGCTTCCCCAAAGTCCACTTGTGCCGAGCCAGTTCGACTCAAGTAGTAAAGTTGCTTGAGTCGCTTCATCTAATTGTTCTTTCTTACGCTTTGATATATAACTCCGAACTGTCTGATCAGGACCTTTAAAATCTAGCTCTTCCCTTAATTGTTCCCACATTCTCTTAGCTGTTCTATGAAATTTCCTTTTTTTGTTTAAAATCCTCCAGGAGCTAATCATCAACGATATGCTTAACTGAATCCATAACCGGTGAAGGTCTGTTTTGTTCGGACTTGATCTCTGGGCTGAAATCCTCCTGATCGCATACTTCTTTACTGTTTTAGAATCTATCTCTGTTTTTTTGTAAATTCCGAGTAATTAATTATCTTTTTGTTTGCTTCATGTCTGATATAATTTATCTCGGCTCTTGCCGACATCTCCTTAAAATCTCCTGAGACTTTACCCCAACAGGAAGTGTATTGATTTTCAGGATGTTGGCAAGTGGCTTTTTTAATTTGTGCAGCGCCTACGGCACCGCACAAATTAAATGCCATAACCTACTTTTTTTATGATGCCATCTTAAACACCACTGAGTAGATAGAAGTGAAAACTGTATGGTGAAATAAAAGATAAATAGACCAATAGTAATGAAATTATTGAATTTTAAGTTAATTAGTAGTCTGAACATATTGACATAGGTATATAAAATGGTAACATTACTATAACATTTGTTATACCATAAGTTCTTAAGAAGATTATAAATTTTAATGATTAATAACACCAATCTTTCAATGGAAATGAGTATAAAAATGCAAATCACAATTTTCAGTATATAATACTTAAAATTCCTTACCTATGGTTAGATAGTGTTAAAACTTATAATGAATTGGAAAATTATATTGGTGAATGATGGATCACAACTGACAAAAGTGTTTTTTTTTTCAATATTGTCAAATAGATAAAAGGTTTTATTGCTATACATAAAGATAATGGTGGAGTTACCTCTGTAAGGAATACTGGTTTAAAAGTAGCAAAAGGATAATACTATCGCGTTTGTTGATTCAGTCATTGGGTTGACCCTTGTTTGTTTAAAAAGTTATATCAATTAATAAAAGAGAATCAAGCAGATATTTTAATGTGCGCTTACATAATTTACAATTTCTAACCACTTTTCAATATTTATTTAAGATAACTGCCCATTGATTATTTATTTTGAAACATTGAAATCCAAAAAAGGTTCTTTTATACAATATATCTTATTATTTTCAAATGCTATTTAAGTTATTTAAATGACAAAAATGATTGATATTGCAATGCACCCTATTGTATATCCTACAAAATAACAAAGGAAATATCCAAATTAACTTTTCGAGAGGGAACAATAAAAGTAAGGTGCTCAGTTATGTAGTGAAAAAATTACTTCTATAATGGTAAAATACTGATTCCTCCTTGTTAAATCTTAAGAACGCTGTTATTCAACATTTAGGGAAATGGCATATAAAAGGAGAAAATGATGGATAATAATTACACTCTTGATTTGTCTAGTCTATCCAAAGAATTAAGGCTATTACTAGAGATTTTGAAGACGGAAGACTATGATAGTGTAGGTCTATTAAAAAAAGAATTAATAGATATTAACTGGGGTGAATTCCTCCAATTGGCTATGCATCATCGCGTTTATCCCTTAATTTATACTAAACTGAAAAAAGCTGATGATAATCGGATACCTCCGTATATTATTCAAACCTTGTACAAAGAATTCAAAAAAAATACACTTCAAATGCTTCTCTTAAGTGGAGAGATGGAACAAGTTAGTGAATTGTTTACTGAAAATCAAATTCGTCTTCTTTATTTGAAAGGTCCGGTAATTGCTGCTGATATTTATGGGGATATTTCCCTACGAACTTCTAAGGATTTAGATATTCTAATTTCAATAACCGATTTAAAAAGTGCAGAAGAACTCCTTCTTAGTATTGGTTACGAGAAAGAGGTTGTTCCAAATTTTTTAAACGAGTGGAAATGGAGGAGACACCACGTTGTTTATTTCCATCCTCAAAAGAATATCCAGCTTGAATTACATTGGAGGTTTCAATCTTTTCCAATGAAGGAACCAAAATTTAATGAATTATGGGAACGGAAAAGGGTAAGTACTCTCACAAGTTATCCTGTTTATTTTTTAGGGAAAGAGGATTTGTTATTATACCTAATTTCACACGGTGCTCGTCATGGGTGGTTTCGCCTTCGTTGGTTGCTAGATATAGACCAAATGTTAAGAAAAGGATTAAAGTTGGAAGATATTAATTCACTTATTGGTAAATACCAAAACCGTAAATTAGTTGGACAGGCTCTAATTTTAGCTTCGGAGCTATTAAAAACTCACATGAATGAAGGTTGGGAAAAGTTAACAGAAGGAACAGATTCAAAAAAAATAGCACAAAATGCTATAGACTTCATCAAAGGAACTGAATCTTTAGAAACCATTATGTCAAGCGAATGCTATCAAAATTATTCCTTATCATTAAAGTCAAATCTACAAAGATTCTTCGTCTTTTTGATTTTGTTTTATCCCAACTCTGCGGATCCGATGACATTGCGAGTGCCTAAACCTCTTCATTTTTTATATTTTCCATTACGCCCGTTTTTAGTGGTATGGAGAAAGACAAGGAAACCCTCATAAAAATATATTTTGTTAAAAAATGTAGGTTTATATTAGATATAATGAAAATAGCTATTAATTCACTAAAAGCATTCACTTTTAAGTAAAGAGTGGATGCTTATTTTTCTATCTTCATAACTGGATAGAAATATATATTGCAGAAATTTATTGAATAATTAACAAAATGAAAGATTGATTAATACCGGGAAAGGTATTCTTGGTATGTATATGGGAATAAAAGTTATTGACATAGGTATAAATATATGGTAAATTTTGCTTATGTGTTTCGCTATAAAGAACAAAAATTTTGTAAGATAGTACCAAGCACAAGATTATTTCATACAACAACTAAATATTAATTTTATCTCGTTAATAAACAAAAGACTATTTAATTCAAACAATCTAGGCTATAAAAAGTATGGTAAACTGGAAAGAAAAATATATTACAGAAATTTATCGAATAATTAACAAAATGAAAGATTGTTTAATACCTGGTTAGATATTTTGGGTATGTAATTGGGAATAAAAATTATTGACATAGGTATAAATAAATGGTAATTTTAGCTTGTTAAATTCTTTATAAAGAACAAAAATTTAAAAAGGTACCAAGGACAAGATTATTTTATACAACAACTAAATATTAATTTTATCTCGTTAATAATCAAAAACTATTTAATTCAAACAATCTAGTCTATAAAAAGCATTGAAAAATACTAAAACTAGAATACGGTTAATGTTTTTAATATTCGTAGAATTGTATGATATCAAAACTCTAAGAAACTTTTATAGATATATATAAGCAAGCAGGGGGAAAACATGAGTGCTATAACCGGTATTTATCATTTGAATGAAGAGCCTGTAAATCTCCAGTATGGTCGTAATTTAATGACGGCTTTACAGAAATATCCTGCTGATTCTATCCAAATATGGCATTCAGAAAAGGTTTTTCTCGGTTGCCACGCCCAATGGATTACTCCTGAATCTGTAGGTGAACAGCTTCCGTACCACGATTCTGAAAGGCAGTGTACAATCACAGCTGACGCTATTATTGATAATCGTGAAGAATTATTCGACAAACTACATATTAGTAAAATTGATAGAAGTATTCTAACTGATAGTCAACTTATTCTATTAAGTTATCAAAAATGGGGAGAAGAAACTCCTAAGCATTTAATCGGTGACTTTGCATTTATGATTTGGGATCAGAAGAAAAGAAAGTTATTTGGGGCAAGAGATTTCGCAGGGAGTAGAACGCTTTATTATCACAAAAATCATGAGAAATTTGCTTTTTGTACAACTATTGAACCTCTTCTTAAATTACCATATATCGAAAAAAAACTGAATGAGCAGTGGTTAGCGGAGTTTTTAGCAATTCCAGGGATGAATGATACTGTAGATGCTTTTTCAACAGTCTATAAAAATATAGATCAAATACCTCCCTCCCATACAATATCAATAGTAGAAAATAAAGTAATGCTTTCGAGATATTGTTCCGTAGTAGATAGTGAGAAATTGCACTTGAAATCAAATAACGAATACGAAGAGGCTTTTAGAGATGTTTTTCAAAGGGCAGCTACTTCGAGATTACGTACACACCGTAAAGTGGGAGCCAATTTAAGCGGTGGATTGGATTCAGGATCGGTTGTCAGCTTTGCTGCAAATACCCTCCGAAACCAAAATAAAAAATTATATACCTTTAGCTCTATCCCTATTGATGAATTTGATGATTGGACCCCAAAACAACGATTAGCAGATGAGAGTCCACTTATTAAATCTACAGTTAATCATGTTGGAAATATCAATGCTAAGTATTTAAAGTTTGAAGGCCAAAGCTCATTATCAGTACTAGATGATTGGCTAGAAATAATGGAAATGCCCTATAAGTTTTTTGAAAATTCTGTCTGGGTGAAGGGGATATATGAAGAGGCTAACAAGCTTGGAATAGGAGTATTGTTAAACGGTGCAAGGGGGAATTTTACAATTTCTTGGGGACCGACTTTTGATTACTATGCCTTATTATTAAGAAAAATGAGATGGATCCGCCTTTATCATGAAGTAAATTCTTATAGCAAAAATATGGGAGTAAAAAGATCGAGAGTAATGAAAGTGATTGGAAAAAAGGCTTATCCTTTTCATCCTAATATCAAAGCAAATAATCAAGATGATTCGCCATTATTAATTAATGATGATTTTGCTCGGAGAACTAAAGTTTTTTCTAAACTAGAGGAACAAGGAATCAATATAATGGGCGTTAATCCTATAAATATTAATGAGATTAGGAAAAATCACTTTAGTTATCTGAATATGTGGAATACAACGGGAACAAGTGGAACTAAATTATCCTTGCTGTATTCATTACAGGGACATGACCCTACGAATGATTTACGAGTTATTCAATTTTGTTTATCCCTTCCTTTGGAACAATTTGTGCAGAATGGTTTAGATCGATCACTCATTAGACGATCCACAAAAGGGTATTTGCCTGATGACATTAGATTAAACCAGAAAACTCGGGGAGTACAGGGTGCAGATACCATTGCTAGAATGCTCCCAAACTGGAATGCATTTATTGGTGAAGTGGAACAGCTTAGTCAGGATCCGATTATAGCTAATTTTTTGAATATGGGAGCAATTAAGAAGGCACTTAACAAGTTTCGCACAGAACCCCAGCCTAATGTTGCCTTTGATTCTGAATTTAGAATTTTAATGAGAGGTTTAATTGTTTATCGTTTTATTAAAAGGCTATGTTTATGATGATGGTTGAAAAAAGAATCAACCATATAGTTTAACAGAGCCTATTAAATAACCTCATTAAAAGGAGGTGACAAAAATGAAAAAAGAATGGCAAACTCCAAAAGTAGAAGTACTTAACATTAACATGACTATGGGAGGTCCTGGTATAACCATCCCTGATGGTGTGCAGAATGATCCAGATGAAATGGTTCACCATAGTTAATTAAAGATTTGATTGTTTTCCCCTAGTAATAACTGCCCTTATACAATTTTTAAGGTATAAGGGCTTTGATTAATTTTTCTAGTATATGGAGTGAAAGAGATGGTAGAGATTGTACAAAATTTAGGTTATAGAGCTTTCGGATTGAACCTTTTTAGTGAAATACCCCTTCCTGAAGTACCCAGACTCGGAATTTCCAAGGACATGACCGATGTGGAAATTGAATACGGGGATTTATCAGAGCTTTGGGAGAAGCAAGTTCTTTTGCCAAAACAAAAATATGTTGTTGAGGATTATATGGTTATGTTTCAAGTTCCCGGCATTGCCATATTTAAGATTCAAGAAGGAAAGAAAATTACCGTTTCACCTATATCAAATTCTGATGAGGATCATATTCGACTATATATTCTTGGAACATGTATGGGGATTATCTTACTTCAGAAAAAAGTGATACCTTTACATGGAAGTGCAGTAAATATCAATGGGAAGGCATATGCGTTCGTTGGTGATTCAGGAGCTGGAAAATCAACACTTGCTGCGGCCTTTTTAAAAGAAGGATTTCAACTTTTAAGCGATGATGTTATCCCTGTTTCTCTATCAAAAGACAATAAACCCTTTATAACGCCCTCATATCCACAACAAAAACTATGGCAAGAAAGTTTACAAGCTTTTGGAATAGAAAAGAAAGATTACCAGCCTTTATTTGAAAGGGAAACAAAATTTGCTGTACCAGTTACGTCTAGTTTTTCAAATGAACCTTTACCATTAAGCACTGTATTTGAATTAGTAAAAACAGAGCATGGAGAAGTTACACTACAAAAAATAAATCAACTAGAACGTTTCCGAACTTTATTCTGTCATACATATCGTAATTTTCTAGTCCCACGATTAGGCTTAATGGAGTGGCATTTTATGGAGTCGGTAAATATTTTAAATAAAATCCATATGTATCAATTGCATCGGCCTAACACAGGATTTACAGTCAATAATCTTGTATCTCAAATATTAGAAAATATAAACGAGGAGGATTCTATATTTTGAAAACACAACTAATTACGTTAGAAAAAGCAATTGTACAAAGAGAGGGTAACATCGCAAGTGACATGGATGGAGAAAAAGTGATGTTAAGTGTTCAAAAAGGAAAGTATTATAATTTAGGTGAATTGGGTGGAGAGATATGGGATTTAATGAAGGAGCCCATTACGATTCAAGAGTTAGTTACAACATTAAAGTCTCAATATGATGTAGCTCAAACCGAGTGTGAGGAACAAGTGACGGACTTTATAAATCAATTGTTAGAGCAAGGCCTAGTTAAAATAGAAGATAGAATCAATTCCTAGTATCATGAATTTCTAGCTCTAGGAGGAAACAATGAATATCACAAAGAAAGCTCGTAATTTTCTTCGATTGAATTATAAAACAAAGCTGCTGCTTATTGAGGCCTTTTTACATTTAGGTAGAGCCCGCTATCTTAAGAGCATCTCATTTTCAAAAGTTGCTCCTTCACTAGGTGAACAAATGAAAGAGACATCATATACATCTAGTTCATCGAATAAAGAGGTTTTAGCCAGTATATCACGAGCTATTCATATTATGAGCCGCTATACTTTTTGGGAAAGTCAATGCCTTGTAAAGGCAATGGCTGGCATGAAAATGCTGGAGAAAAGAAATATTGATAGTACTCTTTATTTAGGTACAGCTAAAGATGAGAATGGAGAACTCATTGCACATGCTTGGCTACGTAGCGGTCCTTTTTATATAACCGGTGCTGAAGTGATGGATAGGTTCACTGTCGTTTCTAAATTCGCTAAAGAGAACAGTATTGGAAAGCTGGAAGAAGAAAAATCTAGTTAACGTTCTCGATACAAAGGGGGAACGTTTAACTCGATCTCCTTCGGCAACGCTTGTTTATATTAGAGAGTTTATAAATAAACAAATCCCTATTTCTACGAATCACCAACCCCATTCGTATTCTATTCTATCCATTAGGTAGAAGCTCTTATAAACCTACAATGTGCCCCAATGCCTTTCCTTCAAATGTCGTAACTTAGCAATATTGCAAAATGCTCTGTAGACATTCGGGATAACGAACAAACAAGCTCTGTGATAGGAGGATATGGTTTTGAAGCATCTCTTGCATTTTACCAAGCGGATACATGATTATTCGGGGAAAATTCTATATATCAATCTTATTTGTATGATTTTAATAGGTTTTTTAGAGGGTATAGGAATTTTCTTATTAATCCCGTTGATTGGATTGACCGGTATTTTAGATATTAGTACAGAGGAAGTTCCTTTTTTAAGTTGGGTTAATGAATTATTCATAGGAATTCCTGAAACGATTAGTCTTATATTGATACTGGGAGTTTACGTAATTTTAATGGTAGGACAAAGCATTTTTAAGCGGAATCAAACAATCTTAGGAGTTAAAATCCAACAAGGTTTTGTTAGACATTTAAGAGATGAGGCTTATGAAGGTTTGCTGCAAGTAAATTGGGGGTTTTACCTAAAAAAGAGGAAAACTGATATCATCAACATCATGACAAATGAAACCTTCAATGTGAGTGTAGGTATTAATTTATTCTTACAGTTCTTATCTTCTCTTATTTTTACTTTCATTCAAATCGTTATAGCACTTTATCTATCCGTTACAATGACTAGTTTTATCTTAGTTTTTGGATTAATCCTAATTTTCTTCTCCAGGAAATTCATCAAAAAGTCTCAGTCTTTAGGAAAAGAAACCTTTCAACTAACACAAACATATTTAGCGGGTATTACGGATCACCTTAATGGAATGAAGGATATCAAAAGTAATTCATTAGAAGATTCTCATTTAAGGTGGTTTCTTTCCTTAACTGAAAAAATGGAAAAAAACAGAATTAAGTTAACTACATTAAATACAACTTCTCAAATGATCTTCAAAATTGTTTCTTCATTTTTAATTGCGATTTTTGTGTTTTTTTCAATAAAAATGTTCATGGCCCAGCCAGCACAATTAATGTTGATAATGGTTATTTTTTCAAGGTTATGGCCAAGGTTTACAAGTATCCAATCTAATTTAGAACAAATAGGATCTACTCTTCCATCATTTAAAGCATTGTTAGAATTACAAAATGAATGTAGGGAAGCAAGAGAGTTATATGATTCAGATTATAAAAATAGTAAGTTCATCGAAATAAAAAATGGGCTAGATTGTCGTAATGTCTACTTTAAGTATAATCAAAATGAAAGTACGTATGCACTTAAAAATATATATGTACACATACCATCTAACCGTATGACGGCTATAGTAGGACGATCAGGGGCTGGAAAAAGTACTTTAATTGATATATTAATGGGATTAAATCAACCTGATCGGGGAGAGGTCAGTATTGATGATATTCCACTTACTAGTGATCACTTATTATCACTAAGGAAATCAATTAGTTATATACCGCAGGATCCATTCTTATTTAATGCGACTATACGGGAAAATTTGATGATTATTGACCCTAATGCAAGCGATAAATCCATTTGGGAGTCTTTGGAGTTCGCTGCTGCTGCTGATTTTGTCAGTAAGCTTCCACAAGGTCTTGATACACTCATTGGTGATCGAGGTGTTCGACTGTCAGGAGGAGAAAGACAGCGACTTGTATTAGCTCGAGCTATTTTACGTAAACCATCTATCCTTGTCTTAGATGAGGCAACAAGTGCCTTAGATACGGAAAATGAAGCGAAGATCCAAGCCGCTATCGAAAGACTAAAAGGAACCATGACCATTATTGTCATTGCTCATCGGTTATCGACGATTCGTAATGCGGATCAAGTATTGGTTATGGATCAGGGAGAAATTATTCAAGTCGGTGAATATAAACAACTAGCGAGTGAAAAAAGAGGGATGTTTAGCAATTTACTAGGTATCCAAATAGAATCCAGTATGTGATTCTCTAATAAAATCCGATTTGTCGACCTTTCTTTATAACATTGGCTAGACACTATATGAAAATGAAATAAATTAACATTACTACAATAAAAAATGGTATTTCAAGCATTTTTAATTGATATAAATAACGAAAGGTCCGTTGATGTTATGAAGTAACCAGCTTTTTTCTTATGAATAGGTTTAACGTCAGGGTTATATGACATAACAATGCATAAGTTAAAAAAGAATAGAAATAAAAAAATGAATTTCTATTATGTGAATTAATCAATCAAATAATGGG
>NZ_JBHXAS010000118.1:0-14267 GCF_042727425.1 Peribacillus sp. NPDC060253 | reverse complement strand
AAATAAGTTTTATTGGAGGTGTATAGCTATGGAAGAGTTGAAGGAACGGGATAGTAATCAAATGAATTATGAGCTATTGCTTGACGCACTTAAAACGGAAAACTTAGATCAGTTCCGCACGGAGTTTCTGGAAATGCATCCATATGATCAGGCCCAATTTTATACAAGCCTGTCGGATGAATTTCGGTCAGTTGTGTACAAATATTTATCTCCGGAAGAAATGGCTGGTCTATTTGAAAACATTGAAATAGATGAAGAGAATTACGAAAGCCTACTTGCTGAAATGAATCCTTCTTACGTAGCCGATATGCTATCCCATATGTATGCAGATGATGCTGCAGACGTTTTGAATGAGATCAATGATGAGCAAGCCGTAAGCTATTTAACGATCATGGATGATGAAGCAGCCAGTGAAATCCAGGAGCTTTTGAACTATGAGGAATCAACAGCAGGAAGCATAATGACAACAGAGTTCATAGCTATTGAGGCGAACGAAACAGCTCGTTCCGCGATGCAGATTTTAAAGCGTGAAGCACCGCAAGCGGAAACTATTTATTATGTATTTGTTACGGACCAAGATAAGAAACTGCTTGGTGTGCTATCGCTCCGGACCTTGATTATCGCAGATGAAGAGGCTTTAATCAGTGAGTTAATGGATGACAGGGTAGTATCCGTCCCTGTATCTGAGGACCAAGAAGAGGTGGCCCGGAAAATAAGGGACTATAACTTCCTCGCTGTACCTGTTGTTGACTTTCAAAATCATTTGTTAGGGATCATTACAGTTGATGATATCATTGATGTCATGGACGAAGAAGCATCCGATGATTATTCTAAATTAGCAGGTATATCAGATCTCGACCACGTTGATAAGGGGCCATTTTCGGCTGCAAAAAAACGGCTGCCATGGTTGGTCATTCTTTTATTTTTAGGCTTATTGACTGCGAGTTTGATTGGTCGATTTGAAGAGACACTGAGCCAAAAAGCAATTCTTGCCGTTTTTATTCCATTGATTGGCGGCATGGCTGGAAATACAGGAACACAAGCATTGGCAGTAGCGGTCAGAGGAATCGCAACAGGGGAATTAGAGCAGGAAAGCAAGTGGAAACTGGTCCTTCGAGAGGCTGGAACTGGACTTATTATTGGCCTGACATGTGGAATTGCTATCATTTTTATCGTATATTTTTGGCAAAACGATTTAATGCTTGGATTATTGGTCGGTATTTCGATTTTCATTACGTTAATTGTTGCCACACTCGCCGGATCGCTTGTTCCGCTCCTCATGCATAAAATGAAGATTGACCCAGCCGTAGCTTCTGGTCCTTTCATTACAACCATAAATGACCTTATCAGTATACTGATTTATTTCGGATTGGCCACATTATTCATGGGGTATTTATTATAAGCGAAGTATGCCTTCGTATGAATGATAGTCCAAGGAGTTCAGAAAACGGTGTTTTTATAAAAGGAAATTTGATATACTATCTTTAGTAGCAGGTACTAATAACTTGTATTAAAAATAGGAGGTCACATACGATGACTTTTTCATTAGAAGGAAAAACGTTTGTCATTATGGGTGTAGCTAATAAAAGAAGTATTGCTTGGGGAGTTGCCCGTTCCTTACATAAAGCAGGTGCAAAGCTGATATTCACGTATGGAAAAGATCGTACAGAAAAAAGCGTGAGAGAACTATCTTCCACATTGGAAGGAGAACCTTCCATCATTTTACAATGTGATGTGACGAAGGACGAAGATATCGAGAAGTGCTTTGCCACAATTAAGGAAAAGGTGGAAGTCATCCATGGTGTTGCACATTGTGTGGCTTTCGCTAACAAGGAAGAACTTGACGGTGATTTCGTCAACACGAGTCGTGAAGGGTTCTTGCTTGCCCATAATATCAGTTCTTTCTCTTTAACGGCTGTCGCTAAAGCGGCAAAAGAAATCATGCCAAACGGTGGCAGCATCATCACGATGACCTATCTTGGCGGTGAACGAGTCATGCCAAATTATAATGTAATGGGAGTGGCTAAGGCTTCACTTGAAGCCAATGTTCGTTATCTATCAAGTGATCTTGGTAAAGATAACATTCGAGTGAATGCCATTTCAGCTGGCCCGATACGTACGTTATCGGCTAAAGGAGTCCGTGATTTCAATACAATCTTGAAGAAGATTGAGGAAGAGGCACCACTTCGTCGTACGACGACTCCTGAAGAAGTAGGGGATACGGCAGTATTCTTATTAAGCGACATGTCCCGCGGGATAACCGGGGAAAATATCCATGTGGATTCTGGTTATCATGTAATTGGATGACTATAAAAGTAGGGGGCCGTTATCGGTCCCCTTTTTGTTGATTTTCCACTGCTATGTCATTCTGGCCATCAAGAGGGTATCTTGATGTTCTGCATCCCCCAAATGGATCGGAATATGTCATCTTCCAAAGGAATCCTCCCTTCGCTCTGTTATTCTGATTGGTGTTTTTTCGAAGTGACCACCAAATCAAAATCTTCCCAAAAGAAAGTAGAACGGAAATCCACCCTTCCCCCTCTTTGCTCCATTAATCCCCTACATATACAAGCTTGGATGATGTCCTTATATCTATAGCGGGAGCACATCTCCAGCATAAAAAAAGTTGAATTTCATATAAATGATACATAGAGCAGATATTCATTGTTTGGTGAGAATCAGCATAAACCTGCTTTCAACCCTATTTTGGGCCAATGAAAAAGGAGGAGGGCATCATGGACGTGAAGAAAATCAATCTGCCTTGTGCTGTTGGTAAACAAACCGTACACGATACGCTGAAGAGAAATTTGAAATTGAATTTGAATGAAAAAAGTATCAGCACGCCATATAGTGCCGAGGAATTGGTGGAGCTATTGTCCCGACTTCCAGCCTTTGCACCTAAGCCTGTATGTAAATTCATCATCAATGGTCGTACACTGTTTGGAAAATTGGAACAAAAAAAAAAATCCAGTCTGTATATAAGACATAAATTTGGAAAAAAGGTTGTTCAATACCATATCGAACAGCTGCAGTCTGTGGATATTCTGAAATATTAAGGGGGATTTTCATGTCAGAGAATAATGGCGATAAGGAGTCCAAACCAATCTTATATGTGGATCAGACAAAAATATCCGATAAGCGAGGGAATATGCAAACTAATTTCCGAACGAAAAAAGTCAAATCTCAAAATACGGCAGAGCCCGAACTTGAGGAAGTAAAGGATAATGAAGCGGAGCATAAAGAAGAAAAAATAGAAGAAGTTAAACGTGAATTTGGTGTATATGATGCGATGAAGGAAATTGAATCAGAGATAAGTGCAATTAGGAAAA
The DNA here is from genome assembly GCF_042727425.1 of Peribacillus sp. NPDC060253. Taxonomy (NCBI): domain Bacteria; kingdom Bacillati; phylum Bacillota; class Bacilli; order Caryophanales; family Bacillaceae; genus Peribacillus; species Peribacillus sp. NPDC060253. The sequence goes on along the minus strand of NZ_JBHXAS010000118.1, from coordinate 10,938 downwards.
TTACCAATCAATATGTTCCTGAACAAACCCCTGTTGAACAAATCGAACATCCTGAACAAATAGAAAAGGAAATCGAAAAGCCAGTCAAGAAAAGAAGGAAGAAGGTGGAGGAAAAAGAATCTTCCCGCGACATCATTTCCCGATTATCCAATCATCAAGGTTTTCCAAAGCCATTATGTGAGGCGACTATTAACGGAGAAACACTTAAGTTTCATGTATTGGGAATGAAGGGGGAATCCGTGAAGATAAAAAGAGGGAACCATATTCGCTACGTCGGTCTCCCGGATATTATCGATGCCAAAATAATTGAAGAATCCAAGTGAAGGAGTAATATTGAATGTTTCTCCCACAAAATGAGTTCACCTTGTTTCTAATATTAGGCTTGGCCTCTTTTAGGCTGACACGTTTGATCGTTTTCGATAAAATCATGGAGCCGCTACGCCGCCCATTTTTTAACGAGATAGAGGAAAAGAATGAAGCAGGAGATGTGGAAATATATTTATTGCCCAAAGAAAGGGGACTGCTTGGCTGGGGTGGACAATTGCTTAGCTGTTTTTGGTGTGTGGGTGTCTGGGTCAGTCTTTTTCTGGTTTTCCTTTATCTAAATCGTTGGTTTTTGGGGGACGTCCTGATTTTGATCCTTGCCGTAGCAGCTGTAGGTGCGATCATTGAGGTTACTATTAGCAAAATTATGGACATTTGATTGGAAACAACTTGTCTCTTCATTCATATAGTATGTTAGAGACAGTAAAGGAGGAGTCATACATTGTATAATAAACAGAATCCGTGGGCTTATGCCCAACCGATGAAAAAAGATCAACCGGTCAAAATCAAGAAAGACTGTGGCTGTAACAATAATAATAATAATAATAATAAAAATAAAGGCTATTGAGTAATAACAAAAAAACCTTTCCAATTAGGAAAGGTTTTTTTGTTTCCTAATCCTACCATTCATAAAAAACCGGTTAATTCAAGAAAATAATACTAGAACGATAAATTAGGATGTGATTCTATGTTCAGACAAGGAAGATATTTTTATGGCAGCTTGATTTTTTTTGTGGTTGCTTTGTGTTTACTAACTGCCTGTAGCAGTCAGGAGGACGGAAAAACAGAGAATTTAGCGTTGATTAAACGTACGAATCCTGAACCGATGGATATCATTAATGGGATGGATCATGAAGATGAAAAAGGACTGATTTCAAAGGTCAAGGAAACAGTTGCTAAAGAAGATACCATTTATGACGTGATCGTTGTGAAAAATGGAAAAAAGATTATCGTCGCTTATAAAGTTAAGCACTTACAACGTTTTCATATGAAGAAGATTGAAAAGAATGTGACAGGACATCTGGAAGAAAAGTTTCCCAAGTATGAATTTATCGTATCGAGCGACTATAAAATCTTTTTGGAATCTGTAAGATTGAACGAATTGCTCAAGAAAAAAGATGTTCCCGAGAAAAAGGCAAGAAAGAAGTTCAAGGAAATTGAAGGACTACAAAAAGAGTTAATTTAGAAAGAGAGGTTCTGCACTATGAGTGGCAAGGAGAAAACGACACCCCAGCAGGATGCTTATCAACAGCTCCAAGGGAAGCATGAAATCAAAAGACCTATAGTGAAAAATTGTTTGAAAGCCTTTTTAGTAGGTGGGATTTTTTGCATAGTGGGACAAGCAATTTCTTACTTCTATATTTATTTTTTTAACTTTACGGAACAGACAGCTGGAGGTCCAACAACTGCAACCATGGTGTTTCTGGCCCTTTTAATGACCGGTTTCGGGTTTTACGACCGCATCGGGCAGTTTGGTGGGGCAGGGAGTGCCGTCCCTGTTACAGGCTTCGGTAACGCAGTCATTTCAGCTGCTATCGAGCACCGGACGGAAGGATTTGTTCTTGGTGTTGGATCCAATATGTTTAAGTTGGCCGGATCGGTGATTTTATTTGGAGTTTTTTCAGCCTTTGTCGTGGCACTGATTAAAACGATTTATCTCATGATTGGAGGCTAAGCGATGTTAAAGGGAAAACAAACATGGATGTTCGCCAATAAACCGGTCATTTTGGAAACAGGGGTAACAGGTGGTCCATTTGAGGCAAATGGAGAAATCGCGGGTGATTTCGATATCCTGTACGACGATTTGTGGATGGAGCAGGATTCATATGAGAAGGCCCATCGTCATTTGATGGAGAAAGCGGTGGAGCTTGCATTGGAGAAAGGTGAAATCGACAAGGAGCAGGTACAGTTTTTCTTGGCGGGTGATTTAATCAATCAGATTACACCAACAAGTTTAGCAGCTAGAACCAACGGCATTCCGTATTTTGGTTTGTTTGGAGCCTGTTCCACTTCAATGGAAGGGCTCGCTTTAGCTGCCTTCATCACCAATTATGGTGGGGCGAACTATGTGTTGACAGGAGCCTCGAGCCATAATGCGGCTGTTGAAAAGCAATTCCGCTATCCAACTGAATATGGAGGACAAAAACCTCCTACAGCTCAATGGACGATAACGGGTGCAGGGGTGGCGCTTGTTGCTCCAAATGGAAGCAAACAAGGGGAATTTCCCCAAATTGTTTCAGCCACTATCGGCAAGGTCATTGACATGGGGTTGAAAGATCCCTTCAATATGGGGGGAGCGATGGCTCCGGCAGCCGTCGATACGATTCTTGCACATTTCAATGATACGGGAATGACCCCGGATGATTATGATTTGATCATTACGGGTGATTTAGGACAAATAGGCAGGGAAACAGCCATGGACTTATTAAAGCAAAAGGGCCAATATATCAATCAGGAAAAATTCAAAGATTGCGGCTTGATGATCTTTAAGAAGGACCAGCCTGTTTTGGCAGGCGGCAGTGGAGCGGGATGTTCAGCAGTGGTTTTATATGGACATATCCTTAATGAAATGATTCAGGGTAAATATAAAAAAATCCTGCTCGTTGCAACAGGAGCATTATTGTCACCGCTATCCGTCCAACAAAAAGATACGATACCATGCATTGCCCATGCGGTGGCCATAGAGTATGGGATGAAATCATGAAAAAGGAGAGATTTGGATGTTAGCAATGTTTTTTTGGGCCTTTGTCATCGGTGGCTTGATTTGCGTAGTCGGCCAGCTTCTATTCGATGTTGCTAAGCTGACACCAGCACATACGTTAAGCTTGTTCGTTGTAATTGGAGCGGTTCTTGGCGGGTTTGATCTATATGAACCACTTGTTGACTTTGCAGGTGCAGGAGCAACCATACCAATCGTTTCATTTGGGAACTCGCTAGTGAACGGGGCCATGATGGAATCGGAAAAACATGGTCTTGTTGGCGTACTGACAGGTATGTTCGAAATTACGAGCTCCGGTATCTCAGCAGCTATCATCTTTGGATTTATCGGGGCTTTAGTTTTCAGACCAAAAGGATAAGATTAGCGGAAATAGGCAGCCTGGACTAGGACATGGCCTATACATATTTGTCCAGACCTACATATGTTATCAGTAAGCTTTAGCGAGAGCGAGGTGATTTTATGTTTGGTTCTGGTGGCTACGGTTGTTGTGGCGGCGGCGGTTATGGCTATGGCGGCGGCTATGGCGGTGGAGGCTCTACTTTCGCGATAATCGTTGTATTGTTTATCCTATTAATCATTGTAGGGGCTTCTTTCTGCTAAATTAAAAGGAATAGGCGGAAGAAGCCTATTCCTTTTATTTTTATTTATAAGGGCCTAGCACCATTTTTCTGATCTTGCCATAGGATAGGTACAGAAAAGGGAGGGGCTTAGGTATGGATAATAACTTTTTTAAAAACATAGAAGGTAAAACGGGCGTAAATATGAAGGATGTATTAGAATTGGCAAATTCTCTACAAGGAGCCAATTTCAAGGATGAAACGACTGTTAGAAACGTTATAAAGCGTGTTTCAAAAATAGCTAATAAACCGGTCAATAAGGAAACGGAAGATAAAATCGTCCATTCCATCGTGGCTGAAGGAAATAAACTGGATTTCGGTACGATTTCCAATATGATAAATAAAAAATGATAAACAAAGAGGCCTGCTATTATGCAGGCCTTTTCTATTTTGCAGGGAAACTTCATTCACTCTTGGTCAAAGCTTCAAGAAGCGAGATGGATGGGCGGTTCGTCCACGTCTCGTTTGCAAGATCGAAAGGTAAAGATCCTGTTTTGCCCGGGTTGCTGCTACATAGAGCAATCGTCTTTCCTCTTCAAGAGGGGAAAGTTCCCCTTTTCGGTATGATTCTAGTGCGAAATCATGAGGAATGCTGCCGTCGACAGCAGCAAGAACATAAACGGTTTGATACTCAAGCCCTTTGGAACGGTGTATGGTTGTAAGCTGTATCGCATCCTTAAAATGTTTAGACAGCTGTTTTATTTCTTGAACCATGGCAGTCATATGGTCGACATGTTCAAGGAAAGCAGCGACTGTAGGAAAACGATTTGCTGCCACCTTTAGGTCGCGGATGTCATCTGAACCTTTTTCAAGGTTCGCTTCATTTCCGCGTTTTTTAACATATTCCTGGTATCCTAAATCTTTCTCGATGATTTCTAAAGCTACGAGCGGCGACATAATTTTTAATGAACGGATCAGACCTGGGATCGTTTTTAATTTTCGTTCTTGAAAAGCATGTCCCGTCTTAACAAAAGCAAATGCATCAATAAAATCACAGTCCTGGAGGATTGTCTGTGCTTTTAACTCCTGTAATATACTTTGTTTTAAAAATAAGGCGGAAAGGACATCGGATGCTGCCTTGCTATCATGGGGATATAAACTCAAGCGCATAAAGGCGAGCATGCCTCGAATGACCCTGCGCTGATAAAACGAATCCGCATCTTTTTCAATGACAAATGGCAGGTTGGAAGCGGCTAACCTTTCAAAGATGGCCCGCGACATCGTGTGTGTCCTGTACAAAACTGCGAAGTCCCCAGGGTTCGCTCCTTTGGATATTTTTTCTTGGATATCAGATACGATCATCGTTGCTTCCAATTCTTCATCATAAGGATAAAACAATACAGGAGGATTTCCAGAATCATGCTGTGCCCGCATCTTTTTCTCCATACGGTTCTGGTTACGCTTGATCAAGCGGTTCGCAGTTGCGACGATTTCATGAGAAGAGCGGTAATTTTCGGTTAGCTTTACAACTTGTGATTGAGGAAAATCATGATTGAAATTCAAGATATACTTTGGATCACTTCCCCGGAAGGAATAGATGGATTGGTCATCATCTCCAACCGCACAAACATTTTTTGATTCAGCAGAGAGGAGTTTTATCAATTCATATTGAACTTTATTGATATCCTGAAACTCATCAACCAAAAAATATTGAAACCTTTGCTGATATTTCTTTAAAAATTCCGGGTGGTTTTTTAAAAATACATAACAGCCGACAAGCATATCATCAAAATCATATTTTCCTGTTTGTAGTTTATACTCTTCATATTTCTTATATAAAAATAAACAGGATTTCTCCCACTCGTCAATCGGTTGAATATCTTCAGGAAAAGCCAATGAGTTTTTCCAAAGTCCAATTTGTTGGAGTGCTTGATCATAGGCAAATTCCTTATCATCAAGTTCCAATTCCCTGCCAGCCTGTTTCAATACCTTTTCTTTTTCCCACTCCCATTTTAATAGGAAATCGCGCTGCCATTTGGATGGTTCGTGAAAAATTAGGATTTTATAAAAGATGCTATGAAAGGTCCCGCTAACAATTTGAGAAACAAGGGAAGGAGTCATATAAGGATAGCCGAGCAGACGCTGCTGCATTTCCTTTGCAGATTTCGCCGTAAAGGTTACAAGCATGATACTTTTTGGGTCAATCTTTTTCACTGTGAGCATATAGGCCGTACGGACCGTCAATACTCGGGTTTTGCCGCTGCCGGCTCCTGAAAGGACGAGAATTGGTCCATCGATCGTCATTACCGCTCTTAGTTGCTCTGCATCGAGAACAACCCCGGATGAAGATAATTCCTGAAAGTATGGTTCCTCTAATTGTGCCAGGGCATGTTGTTTATCTGAATATTTCGGATTGCCGGTTATGGGCCGGCTTTTAAGGAAAGGTTCCGTAATGGTTTTTGTTTCCGTAATGGTTCGTGATGTAGGAATCCTAAATCCATTCTGTTCCATGTATTCTAATGGCTTGTCCTCAATTATTGGTGCGGAATTTGGCATTTCACAGGGCACCTGCGTTGGGTCACTGTGATAAAAATAAGGTGTCTCATGGATTCCAATAAATAATTTCACTGGTTTATGACAAATGATACAAGAAAGCTGATCACGTTTTCCTTTTTCAAAAAGTGTCTGCAGCTCACCAGCTGAAACGGTATGTAAATGTACGATTTCAGTGCCAGATTTTGCTTGATTCATATAAATGGATACCTCTAATCTATTAAAAATATCGGCAATACTCATCATACCAGAAGATTAAGAAAAAAGAATGCGGAAATCATGTTTAATTATTGTTCCCAGCAGGGTAATTAAATGACAATATGACCATTTAAATAAAGGAGGGATCACGATGGGATACATAGCTCCTGTCACACAATTTGATTATATTCAATATGCCAACCGGACGATCGAAGCTGCAGAGAAAGTAAGAATTGTTAATGGGACGACACCCATTCAGCCTATCCGTTTTGATCAGGTGTTGGAAGAAAGGGGAAGCTTTGAAGAATTCAAGCAAGTTCAATATCATAATCGGGAAAGAAGGGATGGAGCGAGCACCTATAAAATTCAAATCGGCAGGAAAGTTCACCAAGAAATAACGGCTGAAATGACTGGAAAAGGTGGGTACTTCAACAAAATTGTGTAGTGTTGCTATGAAAAACAAAAGAGGACACGCGAAGTGTCCTTTTTGTGTTGATTTCTTAAAGAATGTCAATTTCTACGATTAGAGCTAACAATAGTTGAAGTAATAGTTGGATGTTAAGAGCGATTTGTGCATCAGTTGTTGTAATGTCGATATCACGGCTGTTTTCAACAATTGTTTTTTGGCGCGTGATTTGTTTAACATTAGAAGATTGGATTAATTCTTGAGTAATTCTGTCAGCATTATCAGAATCTGCAATGGAAATGCTTACGATGACCGCAATTGCAGCTTGTAGAGCAGTTTGAAGAGAAAGGGCCGCTTTAACATCCGTTGAAATGACATTTACATTGCAAGAATCTTTAATGTAAATAAGTTCTTCAGAAAGCTGAACTTGACTATTATCCTGTCTTGCCTCTTGGTTAATCCGTGTTTCATCGTCGTTACAGAATCCTGAAAGGGGATGTCTGGAAGCGGAATCTAGAGCCGACCATGATCTATCAGAGTCTTCATGTGTGTTACAGTTGCTACGATATACATTTTGGTTCATGTTGTTTTTTCCTCCTTAGGTTTTATTCCCTATTAAAATATGCTTTGATGGGTAATCGGGTTGGACGAATAAATCAGTTAATTCGTCTATTTTTTAAATACTTAGAAAAAGTATTAGTGTGTGGGGGATGCATGATTAAGAAGCTGGAGCTTTAGGAATGAAATGTAAGTGCTGCTATGTCTGGGTTTACTTATTTCTCGCCAGCAAGTAAGGTTTGATTAGGTGATATGGTGCGTCATTTATCTTTGGAATCAGTGAATTTGTTGTGAATGGAATTTGTAACTGGATTAACATCATGTTCCGTGATGTTCGTTTCTTGGTTTATGATTTTTTGTGATTGCTCTTGTAAATAGCGAACGGTTTCTCTAAGATTGTTTCTCTCTCTTTCAGTTAGATCGACTTTTTCCTTTTTGAAACCATGTTTTCTCATAGTCCTCGAAACCAGCAGTTCCATCAGTCTTTTTTGAGACTCCTCCAGGTTAAATTCATTGTTACCCATAAAATTTTCCCTCCTTCTTGCTTTCTATATATAGACTATGTATTTTTGCGAAGATTGCCATTGAACGGAAATGGTTTTTTTTATAAAACGATAATTTAAGATCATGAACGAACAAAAAAAGCTGTCCAATCAGAAGACTGAAGGGACAGCTTTTTTATATCATTAAATGGTTTTCATCATCGTTTTATGTGGAATGCCAGCATCCATGAATTCGTCGGAAACGACCTCATACCCTAATTTCGAATAAAAAGGAATCGCATGCACCTGGGAATCAAGCTTCAATTGAGGTACTTCCTGCTGGATTGCGTATTCCTCAATAGCGTTCATGATCATGGCACCGGCCCCGCTCTTTCGGCCCGATGACAGTACACAAATGCGCTGGACTTTACCGATGTTATCGATGACCCTGAAGCGGCCTGCACCGATTGGTTGTTCCTGCTCGTTATATAAAACGAAGTGGGTAGAGACGTCTTCGTATTCATCGATCTCTTCTTCAAGAGGAACGTTTTGTTCGTGGACGAACACTTTTTTTCTAATCATATAAGCATTTTCGCGATCTAGGGTGGTTTCTGCAATTTTTACAAACACGAAATCATTCAGCTCCTAATCTAAATGTTTCATATACGGTCCAAGCACCGTCTTCAAGCTGGTATAACAAGTGAACTCGCTTAACTTCTTCTTCATGGCTGACATCAAGCATGCTTAATTGGCCTAAAACATCAGAATGCTCATTATCGGATAAATCTTGAGCGATGGTAATATGCGGGACAAATGCATGTTCACTTTCACTTTTCATGAAGTCCTCATTGTTAAGTGCATCATGCAGCTCTTGAAGTCCTTCGGATAATTCGACTTTGAAATAAATGGTATTGCTTACGGGTTGGAAAGACTTCACTTTCGTTACGTTCATCGTAAAGGGCTTGCACTTTTGGGCAATACCTTTTAATTGATCTGCAATCGACGAAATTTCCATATCCGTCGCTTCAAACGTTGGTTTAAGCGTTAGATGAGGTGGAATGAAAGCATATTTCGTATCATATCTTTTTCGATAGGAATTAGCTAAATCTTGAAGTTTTTTTGAAGGGAAGATTGCAACACCATATTTCATAAATAAAACCTCCTGATATTTTTATTGTTGTATTTTAGTTGGATATGTTTTCCTGAAACATTTCTAAAGAGATGATTTCAAAAATGTTAGAACATTTCCAATAGTGCTCTTTTTAAATCCGCCTGCCAATATTTCCAGGTATGATTACCTTCAAATTCTTCATAGAAGCATGGAAATCCTTTTTGGTTTAATAATTTATGCAATTTCCTGTTAGGGTCTATGAAGTTTTCCCGATTGCCATCCGTAGTCGGAACATCTGTTTCCCCAGTCCCGATTACATGGTAAAGTTCGAGGAGATGCGGATCCTCAAAATTACGTACAGCATCCATTACGGCTTCATTGGCAAGTGGAGATTGCATGATGCACTTCCCGAATGTATGGGGATATTGCAGAGCGGCCAATAAAGAAACTGTACCACCAAGAGAATCGCCAATCAAAGCTCTGCCATGTCCCATTTGATAGGTTGGAAATTCATCATCTAAAAACGGGACAAGCTCATGGGCTAGAAAGCGTATGTATGCAATGTGCTGTTCCCCGTCAGGATGATATTTGCGTCTGCGGTCAAAACGGTCTTTATAAGGAATGCCGACAATGATGATATTTTCAATCTCATCGTTCCCTAACAGCTCATCGGCTACGCGACCAATTCGGCCCATTTGAAAATAATCACGTCCATCTTGAGCAATGACGAGCGAGTATTTATACAGTGGCGAATAATTAGCTGGCAAGTAAACAAGTAGTTCCAATTCTTCTGCTAATGCTTCACTTTTAAACATGTACTCTTTAATCGTGCCTTTGCGTAAACTCATTTTCCCGCACCTCAATGATAATTAATAATGAAAAACAACTTACTAGGCTATTTTAGCATAGCCGCGCGACTTTTTCCCGTGGCAAGAATTTGGAATAGAAAATTTTTGATATGTATTCTAAAAATTTAGATAATAAGATGGTATAATACAAGGATATAGAAAAATAATACAATAGAAGAGGTGGCGAAATAAATGGCAGATGTACACGTACACAGCAGGGAAGTAACAAAGGCGGCTAAACGAACATTAATAGAGCGCGGTGTCAGTGTGGAGGCCATCGCTAAAATTGTTTATGAATTGCAAATCCCATATAAAGCAGATTTAAGACTGGAGGAATGCATCCGAAGCGTTGAGCGTGTCCTTTTGAAGAGGGAAATTCAACATGCCATTTTAGTCGGTGTGGAGCTGGATAAACTGGCAGAGCAAAAGAAGCTATCAGAACCGCTGCAATCCATTGTTGAATCTGATGAAGGATTATTCGGAGTGGATGAAACGATTGCTTTTGGTGCTGTACTAGGATATGGAAGCATTGCAGTAACGACCTTTGGCCATTTGGATAAAAATAAAATAGGCGTCATTCACGAACTTGATAAGAAGCAAGAAGGAATCGTGCATACCTTCCTGGATGATATCGTTGCAAGTATTGCCGCGAGTGCCGCCTCAAGATTAGCTCATCGTCTGAGAGATGAAGAAGAATCGCTAACTGAACAAGAAAAGGACATTCAGGAAGAAGAAGAGTTAATCGGGTGAATCTTTATGGAATAATCACGAATTTTCATCCGGATTTATCATATTTAGCCTTAATGAGGCGGGCAGAAAGGATATTGTTCAATTTAAATGTTCTTTTTGTCTGCCTTAGAAAACAGAAAGCGTGAATATGGCCTGGATATATTTCAAGCACCTGAATTTTCCGTTGTGTAATTTTTCCTTTTTCGGAGAGATAAATAATCTCCAATGGAGCGTTTTCTTCCAGATGTTTACGAAGTATATATTTCATTCCTTGTCACTCCTTTGCTAACTTACTTGCTTTTATTATATGCGAACGTACGTTTTGTATGCAAGTAAAAAAGGGAACGTTTGTTTTGTTTTCTTTGCAGGAGGAAAATAAAAGTAAGAAATTAAAACTTTATTAATATAATACGTTGACTTTTTATCAAAAAAACTTATAATAAAATATGTATT
>NZ_JBHXAS010000117.1:0-14303 GCF_042727425.1 Peribacillus sp. NPDC060253 | reverse complement strand
ATTATAATTTATATTTTCTTATATTAGGATGGTGGGGAAGGACATTGAGACGTTTTCATTATAGCTGGGTCATATTAATCATTACATTTTTCTCGATCATTGTAGCCGGGATCGTTAGGTCATCATCAGGAGTATTCATCGTACCGTTTGAAAATGAGTTCGAGTGGGACCGGTCCGTCATTTCTTTAGCCTTCGCTATAAGCCTTTTTCTTTATGGATTATCCGGTCCATTCATGGCAGCTCTAATTGAAGTGCTTGGATTAAAGAAAATGATGGTATTAGGCATGTCAACTTTATTGGCAGGGATTTTCCTCACTTTTTTCATGGAGCATGAGTGGCAGCTCATTCTAATTTGGGGAATTATCATTGGATTGGGTTCTGGAGTGTTTTTAACGGTATTGAGCCCATATGTGGCAAATCGTTGGTTCGAGAAGAGGAGGGGGCTGGCGGTCGGGATACTGACGGCAAGTACGGCTACAGGTCAGCTCATTTTACTTCCGGTTTTAGCCATCATCATTGAGAATCACTCGTGGCGATGGGCGATTGGATTAATTTTGGTCCTTAGCTTGATCATGTTGGCAATCATCCTATTATTCATGAAAAATAATCCGAAAGAAGTTGGCACTCTTCCATATGGATTAGAAGAGGAAAGTCAGGAGGCTGTTACAGCCCAAAAGAAGAACCCCATTACCATGGCTTTTCAATCATTAATTGAAGCAGTGAGAGTAAAAGAATTCTGGTTATTGGCAGGAAGCTTTTTTATATGCGGACTTTCAACGAGCGGGTTGATCGGGACCCATTTCATTTCTTACTGCATTAGCTTTGGATTGCCTGTTGTAACGGCAGCATCACTGCTATCTTTCATGGGGATCTTTGATCTGATTGGTACGACTGTATCCGGGTGGCTATCCGATCGGTTTGATAACCGTTGGTTGTTGTTTTGGTATTACGGACTAAGAGGGGCTTCCCTCGTTTTACTTCCTTTTGCGCTAAATGAGGGCTCAATCACCCTATTGATCATCTTCTCTGTATTTTACGGATTGGATTGGATAGCAACTGTGCCTCCAACCATTAGCATTTCAAGGCAAGTTTTTGGTGTGGAGAAAAGCGGGATTGTATACGGTTGGATATTCGCGGCCCATCAGGCGGGTGCAGCTGTGGCGGCGTACGGTGGAGGGCTTACCTTTAAACTATTCAACTCCTATACATGGGCGTTCTTCCTTGCAGGAATCTTTTGCTTATTGGGCAGCTTGTTTGTCATACTAATAAAAAAGCAAAAAGCGGCTTCAGTGGTTAAAGATGATGCCATGAGGGTATAAATGCGGCGTTAATATGGATGAAAGCAGGTGAACCGATGAAAGTTACGATGGCACCGTTGCAGGAAAGTAAACGGATTGTAAGCATCGATGTTTTACGGGGAATAGCCATTTTAGGAATTTTTTTAGTGAATATGCCTTCTTTCCACTCTCCGCTCTTGTATATAGACGGTGCAGAACGCTGGTCTGGAGGGTGGGACAGGGTTTTGTTCAGAGTCAGTGATGTTGTTGCACAAGCCAGTTTTTATCCGTTATTTGCGTTTCTGTTCGGTTTTGGTGCCATCATATTAGCTGTAAGGAGTGAGGAAAAGGGCATTTCATTTCCTTTACTGTTTACGAAAAGGCTAAGTTTTTTACTGGTAATTGGATGCATTCATGCTTTTTTCATCTGGCATGGGGACATCCTTATTAATTATGCTATATTTGGGTTTGCATTCTTGTTGTTTTATAAGATGAAGGGTAGGAATTTAATTCTTCTAGGCTCATTTTGTTATGTCCTGCCTTTTGCAATATTGGGTTCACTATTTCTTATAATGGGCATTTTTGATAGCGAAGGGGTGGCGATAACGACTGATTCGAAGATGATGAAACAGTCGTTGGAAATTTATCAATCTGGTACATTTACGGAAATAATGAATCAAAGAGCGATAGATTGGTATATGGTGAATAATCCCTTTAATGGCATCATCCTTTTTTTATCGATTTTTCCGTTTTTTTTAATTGGGGCTGGCGTTGCAAAGCAAGGATTTCTCCAAAATCCAATTCAGTATAAGCGTCAAATGAAAGCGGTAATGATCGTAAGCTTGCTATTTGGCTTGTCGTTCAAGATTCTTCCATATGTGACAGTCTACCATTTTGGAACCATATTCGTTCAGGATTATTTTGGCGGACCATTACTGACGATGTTTTATATTACGGCCATTACCCTTCTGACTGAAAAGACTGGAGCTTTCGGTCTGTTCCAACCCCTTTCGTGTATTGGAAGGATGTCGATGAGTAATTACTTATTCCAATCCATTATATGTACGTCCATTTTTTACTCATATGGACTTGGATTATATGGATCAGTCTCTTACACGTCAGGGTTTGTATTCCTTATTGCTTTGTTTTGCCTGCAAGTTCTGCTTTCCTTATTGTGGCTGAGCCTATATAAATACGGACCGATTGAATATGTATGGCGTTTTGTTACATATGGTAAAAAGCCAGATATGCGAAGGTGAGGACTAGTTGAGAAGAAATGTAAATGGTGTTCATTAAATTGTTGATTTTACCTTAAGAGGATACACCTTAGTTTTGTTTTTTTGTAAAAGCCTATGATATGATGAGAGGGAAACTGAACGAGGGGGCAAATAAATGACTACACACTTGCATATTACAGTTTGGGTTATCGGAATCATTCTTTTCTTTGTCACATATTCGATGCTTAAAAGTGGAAATCCAAAAGCGAAAATACTACATATGATAACGCGCTTATTCTATCTATTGATTTTCATTACTGGCGGAATGCTGATTACGGATTTTGGTGCTTACGCAGTAAAAATGATTGTTGGTATCATCGTGATTGCCGCGATGGAAATGGTGTTGGTCCGTACGAAAAAAGGAAAAAGCACAAGTGCCATGTGGATATTGTTCATCGTTGCGTTTGTATTCGTCCTTTATTTAGGATTATCCCTGCCACAGGGATTGTACATTTTTAAATAAAGAAATGAAAAGCGGGTAAATGAGGATATCTCATTTACCCGCTTTTTCAATAGGCTATTGTGAATTCACTTTTTCAATGACGATCCTTTTTCCAGTGTTCAGGGTGAATTCAAAACGATCGTGATCCTTTTTTCCATAAGAAAAATGGTGCTGAACGAGACATATTTGGTTCTCGTTATCAAAGGTGAAGAAGTTCACGCCGGACTGATTGGGGACGGCTCTTAAAAAAGTGAGCTGGTTATAGCTATATATACAATCATAAATAGAAAAATCAAGCGAATTCAAGGTCGTTACAAATTGGAAAAAGGAATCGTCGTTCAATTCTTCCAATAATCGTTCAAAAGAGTAGAGCAGTTTTTTGCGGATCCGAATGGGCTCATTTTCCCTTAAGAAGGTGATTTCCCGGTGAAGCAGGATTTTTCCCTCTTCTTCTACTACTCCTTGCTGCCAGCGCCCACCCCTATAAATTTCAATGATGCCATCAACATGGTCTTCAATGGAGCATGCCTCATCGGTTTCATCATCGAAAAAAATCCATTGTTGATTGATATTTTCCACTGTTCCTTCGGTAAAAGCTCTCGTTTGTCTATTCATTAACTTGGTTCGTTGTTGCTGACTCATACATATACCTCCAATAGTGGAATCCTCACCTACTTTTTAGTCAAAATACAATGAAAATATAACTGTATATTTTAAAATATTATGGACAAATAACCATCTTTCCGTCTTTGCATAGGCTATGTTTAACACGGGATTCTTTGCTCAACAATTCATTATCAACGTCGGGCGCTGATGGGCAGGGGTTCTTACGGAATGATACTGATCAATACTTAACTTTTTTTTTGCAATGGTCTTCGAATTAGAAATGAGGGACGGTAAATCTTTTTAAGACAGGGAGCCAATTTTTTTAATAGTCCCGATAGAAAGGATGAAGTGTAAAATGTGTGGGATAACAGGCTGGGTGCATTTTCAAAAAGATTTACGGGCAGAAACGAAAACACTAGAAAACATGACGAAAACGTTGGCAAAGCGGGGTCCAGACGAAGATAATGTTTGGAGCGAAGCCCATGTTGCCTTTGGTCATAAACGGTTAACGGTTGTCGATGCGGAAGGCGGAAAACAGCCGATGACGAAAAATCACAAAAACGGCAGATATACACTTTGTTATAATGGAGAGCTATATAACACCGAGGATATTCGTAAACAGCTATTATTAAAAGGATATTCCTTTAACGGTCATTCTGATACAGAAGTTTTACTAACTTCTTATATAGAATGGAAAGAAAAATGCGTAGACCTGTTAAATGGGATTTTTGCGTTTGCGATTTGGGATGAAAAGGAGCAGAAATTATTCGTTGGAAGGGATCGGATGGGCGTAAAGCCATTCTTTTACGCGGAAAGGGACGGCGGGTTCATTTTTGGATCGGAATTGAAGTCGATTCTAGCCCATCCGGATGTTAAAACGGAGATTGATCGTGAAGGGCTGTCTGAAGTTTTTGGTGTTGGTCCATCCCGAAAGCCTGGTTCAGGTGTATTTCATAATGTCCAGGAATTAAGGCCAGCCCATGCACTTACCTTATCAAGGAAAGGCCTCCGAATCTGGAGATATTGGAATGTAAAAAGTGAAGAACATCATGATACCCTTGATGAAACCGCCGAGAAGGTACGCTTCCTTGTCGAAGATGCAGTGACGCGGCAACTTGTATCAGATGTTCCTCTCTGTACCTTCTTGTCAGGAGGGCTTGACTCAAGCGCGATTACGGCCATTGCTGCAAACGCGTATCAAAAAGAAGGGAAAGGGCGGCTTCATACGTATTCGATTGATTATGAAGACAATGAGCGTTATTTTAAGGCAAATGATTTTCAGCCTAACTCTGATGGGCATTGGATTAAAAAGATGTCGGATACCTTTAACACGGTACACCATTCATCAATTATCACTCAAGAACAATTAACGGATTATTTAACAGAAGCTGTTCTTGTCAGAGACCTCCCCGGCATGGCGGATGTCGACTCTTCATTACTTTGGTTTTGTAAGGAAATCAAGCAGGATTTTGTCGTGGGCCTATCCGGTGAGTGTGCCGACGAAATTTTCGGCGGTTATCCATGGTTTCATCGGGAAGATGATTTGAATCGTGCTGGGTTTCCTTGGATGAGATCGACCCAGGAGCGGGTATCTTTATTGAAATCTGGGTGGCGTGAGAAATTGAAGTTGGAAGAATACGCGCAGGAAGCCTATTTGACAACCCTCGCAGAAACGCCTAAGTTGGAAGGCGAAAACGGTGTAGCAGCTAAACGCCGGGAGCTTTTCTACGTGAATTTATTATGGTTCATGACTACGCTTCTTGACCGGAAGGACCGGATGAGTATGGGGGCCAGTTTAGAGGTCCGTGTGCCATTTGCCGATCATCGCCTTGTGGAATATGCGTGGAACATACCTTGGGAAATGAAAATGGAGGGCAATCGTGAAAAGGGCATACTGAGGAAAGCGTTGGAGGGGTTGTTACCGGATGAGGTATTGTATAGGAAAAAAAGTCCATATCCCAAAACTCATAACCCTATATATACAGACCGTGTGCAGGGATGGTTGAAAGACTTACTGACGGACAAAAATTCGGTCCTGCATGAGTTTTTCGATAAACAGAAGCTAACGGATATTGTTGATTCCAAAGGTGCCGCCTTTAAAGTGCCGTGGTTCGGGCAATTGATGTCGGGTCCTCAGTTACTGGCTAACTTGGCACAAACCCATGTGTGGTTCAAAGAATATGATATCCAGATAATAGATTGAAAAAAACGGGGCAGGATAAAATCTTTGCCCCGTTTTCCTTTTCTCAATGATTGAATGCGATAATTTTATATTGGTAGCCATCCAATTCAAATTGGCCTTCCTGCGTTGTTTCCTTTGTTCTTAAATCCGTCAGTGTACGCCCTTTCAAGTCAAAAGGGAGGGTGAAGGATTGCTTGACATCCGTCGGATTAATCAGGATCACGACAGATCGTTCTCCATTATATTTTTGGTAGGCAACGATACTTTCGTTTCCGGCTGTATCAAGGAATTTGAACTTGCCGTCATTTGCAAGTAATCGTTCTTCTTTTCGTAATGTGATCAATGCTTTAATTTCATTGAAAAGCTCGGTATTTGGTTTTTCTTCAGCCCAGACCATGCATTTTCGGCACCCTGGATCCATGCCTCCGGTCAAGCCGATTTCATCTCCATAGTAAATACAGGGACTGCCATTGAAAGTCAAGAGGATTGCATGGATGAGCTTGGCCCGAGCTAGATCTTCCCCACAATCCGTGAAAATCCGGGGGGTATCATGGCTTCCGAGAAGGTTGAACGTCACGTCAAAAACATTAGTCGGGTAACTTTGGTAAATGGCTGTCATTTCTTCGATAAACGTGCGGGCATTAATGGTTTGTGAAGCGACCAGGCGAAATACTTGGTTGGTAAAAGGATAATTCATGACGGCATCAAACTGATCGCCGCGAAGCCATGTCATAGAATCATGCCAAATTTCACCAAGAATATAAAGATCAGGCTTTAAGTTTTTAACCGTCGTTCTAAATTCACGCCAGAATGGTTGGTCGACTTCATTGGCCACATCCAATCGCCAGGCATCTATATCGAACTCCTTGATCCAATAGGCTGAGACTTCGAGCAGATATTCCTTCACCTCTGGATTTGCTGTATTCAATTTTGGCATCGATTCAAAGAAACCGAATGTTTCATAATTTGGCCTTTCCCCTCCTTTTAGAGGAAAGCTGTGTGGATGGAACCAATCCTTATATTTCGAATTCTCTCCTTTTTCGAGTAAATCCTGAAAAGGGGGGAAATAGAAGCCGCTATGGTTAAATACGGCATCCAGCATGACGCGGATATTCCGTTTATGGCATTCATTTATTAGTGCTTTCAATGTTTCCTTTGACCCGAATTGCGGATCAATTTCCCGATAATCAATCGTATCGTATTTGTGGTTAGAGTAAGCATGGAAGATTGGCGTAAAATAGATCCCGTTAATGCCAAGCCCTTCTAAATAATCTAAATGTTCAATGATTCCTTCGAAGTCCCCGCCAAAAAAATTATCTACGGTCGGTTCTTCACTACCCCAAGGTTTTGTACCTTCTGGATCGTTGTCAGGGTTCCCATTCGCAAATCGTTCGGGAAAAATTTGATACCAAATTGTATCTTTGACCCATTCGGGTGCTCCGAATACTTCGTTTTGATGAAGATAAGGGATGGCGAAATAGCTCCCGGGATCTCTTGGAGGTTCTTTAAAAAAGCCTTTTTCCGTGTAAATGGCACTTTCATTTTCTGAAATGACTTTGAACCCATATCGAATTCTTCGGTAGGGAGGCTTCACATAAATATGCCAATAATCATAATGGATATCACTGCCGGATAAACTCATCGGTTGTTCCTCATACTGCCATTGTCCATTATCTGATATGTATGGATCCCCAAAAATCAATCCGGCTGATGAGATATCTTGTTTTTTCGTGCGAAGTCTGATATGTAGGGTTTCGTTGTTGATGGTATAGGCGTAATTGTCATTAGGTCTATGGTGTATGGATGAAAATTCCATTAAAAACCACTCCAATTCTATAAGTGTATTTTGGGGAAGTGAAATTGAAAAAGGGAACTTCAGGCTGTTTTTTGGGGAGAGTTCTCTATGTAGTTGAAATTAGCCTGGATTAACTGTTTTTTTCAATATGGTTATATACCCAATTCTTATTGAAGGAAGCACCTATTAACTAAAAAATAACAAAAAGTATTCCTCACTACAAGGAAATAAATACGTTGAGGAAAATGTTGTAAAAACCAAAGGCGCTCATATAATGATAACAATAGCTTTGGTATCGCTTTCATGAATGCGGATTTATTTGTTTTCCTGAACTGACAAACAGTATTGAAAACAATTTACTGCTTTTGGACATGATAGAATAAACATTTTAAAAAGGAGAATGAAAGTGAAGAAGCTGATTTTTCATTTGTTCATGTCCATGTTCCTGATTATTATTGTAAGTGCTTGTGGATCCAGTTCGGATTTGGAAAATAAAGTCGTAAAGGAAAATAAGAAAGTCGACAATGAAGCTAGCCATGAAGCGAAGCCGGAAAAATTAATCATTTGGGAGGAAAAAGGTAAAGCAGAGGCCCTTAAACCTGTGATTGAATCATTTGAAAAAAAATATGGAATCAAAGTCGAGTATGAAGAGTTAGAATTAGCTAACGAGATGTATGATCGACTTCGTCGGGATGGACCAATCGGAAACGGAAAGGCCCCGGATGTCGTAACTTTTTCTCATGAAAAAGTTGGGCAAATCGTGAAAGAAGGTCTGATTCAGGAAGTGAAGGTGAATGATGATGTATTAAATGCCTTCAGTGAATCCTCAATCAGGGGGGAAATGTATCAAGATAAGGTATTTGGATTGCCGAAATCCGTAAACACATCCGTTTTTATCTACAATAAAAAGTTAATGGCTAAAGCTCCTGAAACTATGAATGATCTTTATGAAATGGCAAAGAAATTAAGAAAAGGAAAAATGTATGGTTACTATGCCAAATGGAATGATTTTCATGATGCTTATGGAGTCATGGCTGGAATGGGAGGTTATATATTTAGAGATAAGAATGGAAATCTAGACCCTTCGGACATTGGTTTAAATAATGAGAGTGCAATAAAAGGGGCAACGTACATCCAAAAATGGTATCAAGCGGATTTGATTCCAACAGGCGACAAGTCAGCGATCGAAAAGATGTTTAGTCAAGGGAATTTGGCTTCTTTCTTAAGTGACGGTAACTCGTTTTCCGAGAGAACGGATATAGGAATTGCCCCACTGCCTGAATTATCTAATGGTCAGCCGATGAAAACGTTACTGGAAATCAAAGGCTGGCATGTAACAGCGTTCACAAAACACCCATACTGGTCCACCAAGTTAGTGGAATATATGACAAACGACGATCATGCTATGCAGCGCTATGAAAAAACAGGGGAAATCCCTCCAAATAAATCAATCAAACACAATGCAGCCTTCAATGAAAATGAAAATGCACAAGCCCTAAGCATACAATTACAATACGCTGAACCAGTGCCGAATATTCCGGAAATGAATAAAGTATGGGGACCGATGAATTCTGCCATGGATGAGATCTCCACTGAAAAAGCAAACCCGAAAAGGGCATTGGATAAAGCGGTGAAGACGATAAAAAAAGATCTTTAATCGCGTTTTGTTTTTTCCATTTCATTAACCGCCACCGATATCTCCAATTTGTCCCTTTAGTGTAAAGTTTTTTATAATTTGGATTTGACCTTAAGGGGGCAAAAGGCTAATCTTAAAGGCGTAAAGAGATAGCTAGGAGGAGAGCGGATATGAGAAAAAGAGTGTTATCACTCGCTTTAATTCCGTTGCTTCTTTTTTACGCCATTCCAGTAGGAGCAGCTGAAAAAGAACAACGAACTTGGAAGGACGAAATCGTATATTCATTATTGGTCGACCGATTTTTCGATGGCAATATACACAATAATGGAGACGCGGATGTGAATGACCCTTCTGCGTTTAATGGTGGGGATTTTGAAGGTGTCACGAAGAAACTAGATTATTTAAAAGATATGGGTTATACCGCTATCATCCTTTCACCGATTTTTGCAAATGAAGATAATGGCTATCATGGGGATTGGGTGACCGATTTTTATAAGACAGATAAACACTATGGCACGATTAAAGAATTTAAAAAACTCGTGAAAGAGGCACATAATCGCGATATGAAAGTGATCATTGATTTTCAAGCCAATAATGTGGGACCTAATTCATCTTGGCTGAACGATCATGATAAAGAGAATTGGTTCCATGAAGAAAAAAAGATTTCCAAGGACGCTAATCAAAAGGATTTGGAAACAGGCTGGGTCGATGGACTTCCGGATTTGAATCAAGACAATGAGGAAACCCGGGCATATATACTTGATGCTGCCAAATGGTGGATAACTGAAACGAATATTGATGGATACCGTTTAAATAAAGTCCAATACGTAGCAAAAGATTTTTGGAAGGAATTCGTGGATGCAGTCAAATCTGAAAAATCAAATTTTTATACAATAGGCGATGTTCAAGGGGATGCCGAATTGATATCAAGCTACAAGGAGACAGGGATCGGTGCATTTATGGCTTATCCACAAAATGTGGAGTTACGGAAAGCGTTTGCTGCTCCCGATAAAGAATTGAAGCCAGTTTTTAAAGCGTTTACGAAGAGTGAAGATGAATTTGGAGGAAGTACTCCTCAGGCATTGTTCATGGACACTCAAGGTATGCCCCGTTTTACAAAGGATGCAGCCCATCATAATGAAAACCCAGGTTCCAGATGGAAGATGGCGTTGTCATATCTTTATACGATGCCGGGAGTGCCAATCGTATTTTATGGATCGGAAATTGCATTAAATGGCGACATTGCCCCGGATAATCATAAATTGATGAATTTTAAGACAGAACAGGAATTGGTGGAATATATTACAAAGCTCTCAGATCTTAGAGACATGTACCCAGCTTTGACAAAAGGGGATGTGGAGCTTTTATATGAGAAAGGCGGAACTTCGGTATTCAAGCGTGTTTATGGTGATGAAACGATTGTCGTCACGATGAACAATACGACTGAAACCCAAACGATTAATCTTACTGATAAAGAACTTGAAAAGAATAAAGAGTTGAGAGGTATGCTGAATGGAGATCTGGTCCGCAGTAAGGACAACAGCTACTCTATCGTAATCGACAGGGAGACGACAGAAGTCTACACGCTGTCACCTAAGTCGATTATTAATATTCCTTACCTGTTAGTTATAGGATTGGTTCTTCTTATTTTTGGTATATTCATTGCTTTGGTTATTAAGCGTTCCAAACGGAACCAACCAAAATAATCATATACCTCTCGATTGTCGGTAGCCGCCAAACATTGTCCCTAAGGCTTTGTGGAAAACAGGATCGGGAGGTTATAGCATGAATAAGACCTGGTGGAAAGAAGCGGTTTGCTATCAAATATACCCGCGCAGCTTCATGGATAGTAATGGTGATGGAGTTGGGGATATAAAAGGATTGATTTCAAAGCTTGACTATCTGCAGGATTTAGGGATAGACGTTATTTGGATTTGTCCATTTTATAAGTCACCCAATGCTGATAATGGCTATGACATTAGTGATTATCAAGCAGTTTCAGATGAATTCGGTTCGATCGAAGATATTGATCTGTTATTGAAGGATGTTCACGGACGTGGGATGAAGGTGATACTCGATCTTGTTCTGAATCATACAAGTGATGAGCACCCCTGGTTCGTCGAGTCACGTTCGTCCCGCGATAATCCGAAACGGGATTGGTATATATGGAGGGATGGGCAGGACGGTCGTGAGCCTAATAATTGGGAAAGTATCTTTTCCGGAAGTGCCTGGAAATTCGATGAAAGGACCAATCAATCCTATTTACATTTATTTGCCGAAAAGCAGCCAGACTTAAACTGGAAAAATACTGATGTGCGACAGGCATTATATGAAATGGTCAATTGGTGGCTCGATAAGGGAATCGATGGCTTCCGGATTGATGCGATCACGCATATTCATAAGCGTGAAGGCCTGCCGGATATGCCCAATCCTTATTGGCATCAGTATGTACCTGCGTTTGAAATGCACACCAATCAGGATGGGATTCTGGATTACCTTCAGGAATTAAAAGAAGAGACTTTCTCTAAGTATGATATCATGACGGTCGGTGAGGCCAATGGCGTCCGGATTGAGCAGGCGGAAGAATGGGTCGGGGAAACGAATGGGAAGTTCAATATGATATTTCAATTTGAACATCTTGGGCTTTGGAATAGGGGACAGAATCACGATGTTGATGTTCAGGGGTTAAAGCGCACAATGACCAAATGGCAAAAGGGACTGAAAAACAAAGGGTGGAATGCTTTGTTTTTTGAAAATCATGACCAGCCGAGAAGTGTATCCACCTGGGGAAATGATCATCAATATTGGTTGGAAAGCGCAAAAATGATTGGGGCTTTATATTTTTTCATGCAAGGGACACCTTTTATTTATCAAGGTCAGGAAATAGGTATGACGAATGTCCAATTTGATTCAATTGATGATTATGATGATGTTGGAATGAAAAACTTTTACCGGATTGAGACTTCCAAAGGTCGTCCACATGATGAGATTATGCACATAATATGGCATAGCGGCCGTGATAATTCACGAACACCCATGCAATGGAATGAAAAGGAAAATAGTGGATTCACAAACGGAACGCCTTGGATGAAGGTTAATTCCAATTACCGGGCCATTAATGTTGAACAGCAGAAGAATGACCCGTCATCCATTTATCATTTTTATAAAAAGATGATTGAACTTCGAAAAAAACATCAGGTCCTTGTATATGGGGAATATGAATTATTATGGGAAGATCACCCTGAACTTTATATTTATACAAGAAATATGAATGAAAATTCAGTGATGGTAGTGTGTAACTTTAGTGTGAATCACCACCAAATCGACCTTTCCTATTGGGGGGGAATGGAACTTTTGCTAGCGAATTATAAGGAGTGTCCTGAGGGCTCCCTTATTGATTTACGTCCATATGAAACGAGGATTTATCGTTATTGATCTGTAAACCACTTCTATGGATTTGATTGGAAATTAGCGAAAAACCTATGTAGTTAGTCGTCTGACTTCTTTATTCCCAATAGACCTTCCGTTTTTTTAGAAGCTGATCCAACATCAGCTTCTTTTTGATTTTAAAAAAAAGAGACAAAAAAACGGAAAAGTATGTATTTTCTGAAAAATTCAACAAACATTAAAAAAAGTATGGATATAACTATTGAACTGAGTGTATTATGAATACGTACAAATGTATAAATATAAAATTTATTAGAGAAGTGTTTATTGGTATTCACTTTATTATGAATGAAGTCAATAAAGGCTAAAGAAGGGAGAGGGGAAGTGCATGGCCATCACGATAAAAGATGTGGCACAGCTGGCGAAAGTTGCTCCTTCGACAGTTTCTCGAGTGATTGCAAATAATCCTCGGATAAGTGAAAAAACAAAGGTACGAGTGCGTAAGGCTATGGAAAAATTAGGTTACCACCCGAATTTCATCGCACGCAGTCTTGCTAATCAGTCAACAAGGATCATTGGCTTGGTTCTTCCAAGTTCGTCAAATGATTATTATCAAAATCCTTTTTTTCCTACAATTCTCCAAGGTCTTAGTGAAGGGGCTCAGGAAAACCACTATTCACTATTGCTGGGCACGGGAAAAACAGAAGATGAAATCTACGAAGGGGTCGTCAATATGGTGCAGGGGGGGATGGTTGATGGCATAATCCTGATGTATTCAAGGATGAACGATCAAATTCTTACCTATTTGAGAGCAAGGGATTTTCCTTTTGTCATCATTGGAAAACCCTATGATTTTATCGAGGAGATAACATATGTCGATAATGATAATGTTCTGGCAGCCGAACAAGCAACGGATTACCTCATTCAGCTAGGGCACGAAAGGATTGGATTCATCGGCGGCGATGTAACCCTTGTTATGACACTTGATCGCTTATTAGGATTCGAACGTGCATTAAAAAGGGTAGGAATCGCTCCTAGAAGTGAATACATCTTGCACGAAGACCTTCTGCATGAAGGCGGACAAGCAGCTGCGAAAAGATTACTAACCATCGATGAACCACCAACCGCATTGGTGGTCAGTGATGATCTTATGGCTCTTGGCATCGTGCATTCTCTTCGCGAAATGGGTGTACGCACTCCCGAAGAAATGTCCATCGTCAGCTTCAATAATGTTCTTTTCTCTGAACTATCATTACCTGCCCTGACTTCAGTTGATATTAATATCTTCGATTTAGGATATCAGGCCGCTAAGGGAATCATTCAGATGCTGCAAACTGGGGATACTCCTTCTGGGTCAATCATTCCGCATCATTTCGTGGAAAGACATTCTTGCAGATCCATCAAGCAAGGGTCGATGGCCATGTCTTATTAATCGAAAGGGCATTGCATGAAAAGTAATGATTTTTTGCTGGAATTGTAGTCTGAATCTTTTAAATGAGAATCATTCGTTCGAGGCCTGCACCCCTTACCATACTTCTTATTATATTTCCGTGTTAACCGTCAATAGAAAAAGAAAAGCAGTGGATTTCAATATTCGAAATCCACTGCTTTTTTCGTGCGCCCGGCATGGGTGCAATCTATAGGGTGTGAGTCCCGAACCATGAAGGCAGTAGTAATGGTTAGCTTAATGCAAGGGTGTCC
>NZ_JBHXAS010000116.1:0-14316 GCF_042727425.1 Peribacillus sp. NPDC060253 | reverse complement strand
GTTATTTTATTAATATAGAAGGTTAATAATGAATAACTCTTATCGAGAGGTGGAAAATATGAGGGCTGATGCTGTTTTTGAAGGTGGTGGAGCCAGGGGAATTGCTTTTGTTGGAGCGATTCAAGCTATGGAAGAGGAAAAAGTAGAATGGGAAAGACTGGCTGGAACTTCAGCGGGAGCTGTAATAGCTGCTCTTTTAGCAAGCGGCTATAAAAGTTATGAAATTAGAGAACGATTGAGTGAAATTGATTTTTCAAAGCTTCGAGGGAAAACGACTTTAAATCGAATACCTATGTTCGGTACCTTTTTAGAGCTTATGGTTCATCTTGGAATTTACAAAAACGATTATTTGGAAACGTGGATGGATTCACTTCTTTCGAAAAAAGGTATTAAGACATTTGCGGATCTTCCAGATGGAAAGTTGAAGATTATTGCTTCTGATGTTTCGAATGGCCAAATGCTTATTTTGCCAGATGATTTGGAGCGCTATAGTATGACTCCTGCTGATTTAAAAGTTTCAAGTGCCGTTATGATGAGTGCATCCTTGCCATTTTTCTTCCGTCCAGTTATTTGGAAATCAAAAGACCGTAATAAATCCTACATTTTAGATGGTGGTTTACTTAGTAACTTCCCAATATGGATATTCGATACAACAGAGCAACCTCGTTTTCCAACTTTCGGATTCCGTTTTGTTAAAGATGAAGTTAACTTAGATGCGGTTATACCAACGCCAATCCATCTTTTCAAAAATATATTTAAAACGATGCTTCAAGCCCATGATTTACGGCATATGAACGAAGAAACGATTGAACGCACGATTCAAATTCCAACTGGTCACATCAACGCGACTGATTTTGAACTGAATGAAGATGAAATTGACTTTCTATATAAATCAGGCTATACCTCTGCAAAAGAATTTTTGGCAAATTGGGATTTTGAACAATATAAGATCAAACGAATGACCAAGAGGACAGAATAGGTAGAGAAAAGAAAACCGCTATCGCTTAATATCGGATGCAAGAGTGGTACAAGCTGAGCTGTGGTTCTCGTGTGAAAATTATTTAAAAAAGTCACAGGATATTACCTTTAAGAAAATTAAGAAGGAACTTATAGATTTTTATAATTTGAAAGATTGGTATTGTTCCTAGAAAAGAAAGTACTGAACCACATAAACAACGGCGTAATTGAGTAGAAGATTAATTAAAAACGAATTATCCTGATTTTGATGTTAAGGTGCGTGGTAAGGAAAGAATTGAGAGTTCTAAAAAGGTGCTGAAAGCGGGAATAATATTGCTTCAAAAGTTAAGCGATGAATTATTAATTAATACCTATCTTAAAGCAAAAAAATTAGAAATTGATCCCAGTTTTATATCGTTATTAACCAAAGAAATAAAAGATTTCGTTCTGATGTAATATAATCATTAAATTTCCTAGAACTATCATAGAAATACACCCAAACCAACAGAGAGTCTTTGCAAATGAAATTGTACCAGTAACATCGTTGAAAAAATTCATAAGGAACAAAAACAACTCAAAGAAGCGTAGAGCAGCTAAAAATGTTTTGAAATAATTAGGAAATGATATTCAGAAGAAGAAGTAGAGACAATTATCCAGTTGAAAAGCCTATTAATTAGGCTTTTTAATGTGTTTTAAAATAATTATGTGAGGGACATGTTCTAAGAAGTTCCCCTCAGCCATCCCGAAAATCTTAAACAGAAGTCGACGCATCTTCTTCAAAACCGGCACGCAGTACGCAGTACGGTCTTCAAAGCCCCGCACTCTGTTCGAATCGCTGCATTGAAGAAACTTCAAGGAGGGATCATCCTTATAGAATACATGTTGATTCCCTTCCTTCTTTTATTTGCGTATTATAAGAGCGGCCATACCTTAGAACGGAGTATTTCCTTTCCGAGGCTCCTCTCTCCCTGTTCCCCATCCTAATCCTTCGCATTTGCGGGGGATGGGGTGGGAACTGGGAGTGGGAAAGAAAGATGGGGAAACTTCATTCTTAGTTTAGTCCTCCCGCAATTGCAATCAGACTGCGAATATACCGAAAAGCAGTGATGAAGTCATCTGTCTCAAAGCGGTGGGTTGTCGAGTTCACTCTTTCGACGGTTGGCAGAATTTCAGCGGCATCAGCCAGACCTGGATGTAGATAGGTGATTTCGACTAGGAAAGGACCTTGCAAAGAGACAGATTGAATCTTTGGAAGGCATGAAAGAGATGCAATCGTCTTTTCCTTAATCAGGTACCGCGCTTTCTGTGGGCTTAAGTTTTTCGCCGTTTGCCGGTTGATGGTATGTTTGACGACAGCCGTTTCAATTTCCGGAATGAAGTCCAAAGCTTCTTTGGCTGCATATTGACATCCCGTGACAAGGACAACAGGTACTCCGAAAACCCCGGCGATTCCTGCATTCAGTGCGATTTCTCCCATGTCCTGGTTATTGATTCTGATATTCCGGATTACTCCTCCATGAAAGGTATGATTCAAAATACCGTGGTTTCCCATCCTAGAGTGGTAGCCCAAAAATATGGCAGCATCAAACTCCGGACTAATACCTTCCATCATCGCAAGCATTTTCGGAGAACCAGTGATATACTCCGCTTCCGGGTGCATGGCTTCTGGGATCAAATTGCGCATCGTTCCATGTGAATCATTCACGACAACTTCTGTAGCCCCCCACGACAAAGCACCTTCGATACATGAATTTACTTCTTCAGTCATCAGCACTCTTGCTCGATCATGTTCCCGCCCGTCCCGTGCAGTATGTTCACGATGAACGACTCCGGCTACTCCTTCAATGTCCGCAGAAATGAAAACTTTCATAATCATTACCTCCTATTTCAACCTATTTATTAATAATTCTATATCTTTATTGTTTTTCCTTCTTCAAAAAATAGGTTGAAATGGGTTGTATTGTATAATACAATTGACGAAAGATTCTGAAAATATATTTTTGGAGGAGAGGTGCAAAGTTTTGAATTCTTCAAAACTAGTGGATGTATATCGTGATGGAAGGGTAGAAAGCTCACATTTTGGACACATAGCTGTCGTTAGTTCGGACGGCAAATTGTTATATTCGCTTGGCGACCCAAATCGAGTAACCTACGCTCGGTCTTCTGTGAAGCCTTTACAAACGATTCCGGTTGTGGAAACAGGGGCAGGAGACCGCTATGGGCTGAGTGAATCGGATATATCGTTATGTTGCGCTTCACACAGCGGGGAGGCTCAGCATACCGATCGGGTACTGTCCATTCTTGGACGAGCAGGCATTGAAGACACTGCTTTACAATGTGGAACCCATATTCCACACGCGCAGGATACATATAAGAAATTGATCGCAGCGGGCAAGGATCTTACTCCTTTATATAGCAATTGCTCTGGAAAGCATACAGGAATGCTGGTGACCGCTAAACACATGGGAGAAACGCTGGAAGATTACTATCTCCCTAGCCATCCGGTACAACAAAGAATTTTGAAAACAATTTCTGAGGTGGCTGATTATCCGATTGAAAAGATTGAAATGGGAACAGATGGCTGCGGCGTACCAGTGCATGCCCTGCCACTGGAACGGTTTGCCTATGCCTTTGCCAGAATGGCTCGCCCTGATTATTTGGGAGAAGAACGAGCTATGGCTGTAAACCGAATTACCACTGCCATGATGAAGTATCCGGAGATGGTAGGCGGGACAGGTCGCTTCTGTACCGATTTTATGAAAGCCGCTGGAGGTCGTTTATTTGGCAAAGCGGGAGCGGAAGCTGTCTACCTGATTGGAGATAGGGAAACGGGAGTTGGCATCGCGATAAAAATAGAAGATGGTAATGGGCGAGCTGCCTATCCAGTAGCTTTGGAGACGCTAAGACAACTCGACTTCATCAATAATGAGCAGCTTAACAACTTAATGCCTCATTACCGCCCTGTTCTGAAGAATGCCCGCCAAGAAAATGTGGGTGAATTGGTTCCATCCTTTACGTTACTCAAGTGCTAAGGGGTTTTTTGTAAATAAAAATGATCAAGGGGGAAATAAAATGATAAAAAGAAAATACCTGGCCACCGTGCTTACTGGATTAATGGCCGTAAGCCTTGCGCTTGCAGGTTGTTCCAATCAGTACAGTTCGTCTGATGAGAGTCAGAAGCCGAAAACAGGGATAAGGCAGAAAGAACAACCGCTCGCGAAAAAAGACGGAAACAAGCTTACAATTGCAATCAAGGATAACCTCGTAAGCATGGACCCGCAGGACACAAACGATACGTTGTCCGGTTCCGTCCAAGCAACTATGTATGAAGGGTTGATTGGCTTCGACAAAGATATGAAAATGATTCCTGTATTGGCGGAGAGCTATGAAGCAAGCGATGATGCGAAAGTATTCACCTTCAAATTGAAGAAGGGAATCAAGTTCCACGATGGTACTCCATTTAATGCGGAAGCCGTGAAGGTAAACATCGACCGGGTTGCCAATCCGGATAATAAATTAAAACGATACAGCATGTTTGCACTGGTTGACAAAACAGAAGCCGTAGATGAGTACACCTTTAGAGTGACGTTAAAGGAACCGTTTGGAGCCATGCTAAATAACTTTGCCCATCCTGCGGCGAGGATTATCAGCCCCGAAGCTTTGAAGAAATACGGGAAGGAAGTCTCCATGCACCCTGTCGGAACAGGCCCGTTCAAATTTACGGAGTGGGATCCAAGTGACCATTTGACTGTTGAAAAGAATCCGGACTACTGGGAAAAAGGATTACCGAAGGTAGATAACATCAAGTTTAAGCCAGTTCCGGAAAACGGAGCGCGAATAGCGATGTTACAAACTGGTGAGGCTGACTTTATTTATCCGGTTCCAACTGAACAGGCGGAAACCATCAATGGAAAAGACGGTATTGTTGTGGAAAATAAACCTTCCATTGTGGCCCGCTACATGACCATGAACACGGCTAAGAAGCCTTTTAATGATGTTAAGGTACGTCGGGCGATTAACTATGCGATTAATAAAGAAGCGTTCTTAAAGGTTGTATATCGTGGATATGGAAGCGAAATGGATTCGGTCATTCCGGCCGGCCTTCAATTCTATTCCAAGCAAAAACCGTACCAATACGATCCTGACAAAGCAAAACAATTGTTGAAAGAAGCAGGCTATGAAAAAGGTTTTGAGACAACCATATGGGGAGCAAACAACTCAGATGCGATGAAGTCTATGGAGTTCCTGCAACAACAATTGGGACAAGTGGGCATCAAAGTAAATGTAGTACCAATGGAAGCGGGTACACTTACTGATAAAATCTGGTCCGTTCAGGATGCCAAAGATGCCGGAGTCGAGCTCTACTATGGCGGCTGGTCTTCTTCCACCGGGGATGCTGATTGGGGTATTCGTCCGTTACTGGCTGGAGATGCAATTCCGCCGAAGTCCTATAATGTAAGCTATTACCAAAATGAAAAGGCGGATCAGCTAATTAACGCCGCTTTACAAACGGCAGATCCGGAAAAGCGCCAAGCGGCTTACGCTGACGTACAGAAAATGATTTGGGAAGATGCTCCTTGGGCATCTCTGATAGTCGAAGATACAATCGCAGGGAAAAAGAACTACCTGGAAGGCGTTTACCTGCTTCCTGATGGTTCTCTGAGTGTAAAAGAGGCAGAAATTAAAAAGTAGGGAAATAGTGGGCGGTCGCTAATTGACGATTGGCGATCGCCCTACTTGAAGATAGGAATCAGAAGGAGGCGGGGTATGTTTCGTTATAGTGTAAAGCGTTTATTGGGCATCGTTCCTATTCTGTTGATCGTTTCCATTTTTATTTTCATGTTTGTCCATATGATCCCTGGCGACCCTGCACGGCTCGTCGCTGGCCCGGATGCAGGTCCACAGGATGTGGAGCTTGTGCGCCAACAGCTTGGTCTGGATAAACCAATCACGACGCAGTACATCACCTACATAAGTAATCTATTCCAAGGCGAATTGGGTATATCCATGAAAACGAAGCGTCCTGTATATGATGAGATTGCTCAAAGATTTATGCCTACTTTTTGGCTGACCGTTTGGAGTATGGTCTGGGCTATCATATTCGGGCTGTTAATTGGTGTAATCTCGGCAACAAAGCGGAATAAATGGCAGGATTACACGGGTATGTTTAGTGCAGTATCAGGCATTTCGATCCCATCTTTTTGGCTAGGTTTAATGCTGATTCAATTATTTTCTGTTAAGCTGGGCTGGTTTCCAACAGGAGGCAGTGACTCCTGGAAAGCGTATGTTTTACCGTCCATCACCTTAGGTGCAGGAGTAGCTGCCGTTATTGCCCGATTTGCACGTTCTTCCATGATGGACATTTTAAAAGAAGACTACATTCGTACTGGAAGAGCAAAAGGATTGAAGGAAAACGTGGTGGTATGGAAGCACGCTTTAAAAAACGCAATGATTCCCGTCATTACCATGACAGGATTACAGTTTGGATTTTTATTGGGAGGATCCATAGTGGTAGAGACAGTATTCAGTTGGCCAGGATTGGGACGGTTACTAATTGATTCGGTATCATTCCGCGACTACCCAATGATTCAGGCGGAAATGTTACTTTTTGCTTTGGAGTTCATTTTGATTAATTTACTTGTGGATATTCTGTATGGGGTAATGAATCCGCAAATTCGATACGAATAGTGAAAGGGGGAATATAAATTGGCAAATAGCGGTGTAGTTATTCAACCGAATGAACATGTTACTCAACAAGAAGTAGAGAAGGTACGCACCCCGTTTTTAGAGTTTTGTAGGAAGTTTAAAAAACAGCGATTGGCCATGATAGCTGCGTGTTTTATTGTTTTACTGCTTCTAGTCGCCCTGTTCGGTCCTGCTATCGCTCCCTATTCTGCGGTAGAGCCGGACTATGATAATATTTTGAGTCCCCCCTCGATGGAACACTTGGCGGGAACGGATGCTTTCGGTAGAGATATATTCAGCAGGATTCTCGAAGGAACGAGAATCTCTCTCTTAGTTGGATTGACTTCCGTGATAGTGGGAGCCATTGCTGGAACCATCCTTGGTCTAATCAGCGGTTACTATGGAAAATGGATAGACAGCCTCATCATGCGGTTTTGTGATGTATTATTCGCTTTCCCCGGAATTCTGCTTGCGATAGGTATTATTGCCATTTTAGGGCCGGGTCTGGGGAATGTCATTATTGCAGTGGCAATTTTTAGTATTCCGATTTTTGCACGAATTGTACGAAGTAGCACTCTCTCAATCAAATCTACCGTGTTTGTCGAGGCAGCACGATCCATTGGATCACCCCCGCGACGTATTATTTGGAAGCATATCTTCCCAGGTACAGTGTCCAGCATTATTGTGTATTTTACGATGCGGATAGGAACC
Organism: Peribacillus sp. NPDC060253; assembly: GCF_042727425.1. NCBI lineage: Bacteria > Bacillati > Bacillota > Bacilli > Caryophanales > Bacillaceae > Peribacillus > Peribacillus sp. NPDC060253. Next base: position 6,963 of record NZ_JBHXAS010000116.1, on the reverse strand, counting down.
TCGATTTTAACGGCTGCCAGCCTTAGCTTTCTAGGATTGGGTGCCCAGCCTCCTTCACCGGAGTGGGGTGCGATGCTTAGCTCCGGCAGGGACTTTTTGAATACAGCCCCGCATGTCACCTTTTTTCCGGGATTCGCCATTTTCATTACCGTACTTGCCTTCAATCTGCTGGGTGACGGTTTGCGGGATGCCCTCGATCCGAAGTTAAAAGATTAAAAGACAGGGAGCGATCATATGAACAACAACAACAGCAAGCTATTGGAAATATCCAATTTAAAAACCTATTTTTTCTCAGACAAAGGTCATGTACCTGCAGTTAATGGTGTTGATCTGTATATAAACAAAGGCGAGACACTCGGAGTCGTAGGCGAATCCGGCTGCGGAAAAAGTGTAACATCCCTTTCTATCATGCGTCTGCTCACAGATACACCGGGAAAAGTGGTAGATGGTTCGATTCGATTCGAGGGAAAGGATCTTTTATCCTTGTCAGAAAATGAAATAAGAGAGGTACGCGGAAACGAAATTGCAATGATCTTCCAGGAACCCATGACCTCATTGAACCCAGTTTATAAAATCGGACAGCAGATTGGCGAGGCTGTACAGCTTCATTTAAAGTATGACAAGAAAAAGGCAAGGGAACATGTGATCAAGATGTTGAAATTAGTGGGAATCCCTCGTGCAGAAGAGATTATTGACGAGTTTCCGTATCAGTTGTCTGGTGGAATGAGGCAGAGAATTATGATTGCTATGGCGATGTCCTGTGACCCAACGCTGTTAATCGCAGATGAACCGACAACCGCTCTTGACGTGACGATTCAAGCACAGATCCTGGAACTAATGAGGAAGCTGAAAGAAGAAAAAGGGACAGCTATTATGCTGATTACACATGATTTAGGTGTTGTAGCAGAAATGTGTGACCGAGTCGTGGTTATGTATGCTGGAAAAGTAGTAGAGGAAGCCGATATATTGGAGATCTTTGAAAATCCAAAACATCCTTATACTAAGGGGTTAATTAACTCCGTTCCAAAGATGGGACAGAAAATGAATCGGCTTGAATCCATTCCCGGCAACGTTCCTATTCCCACGAATATGCCAAAAGGGTGCAAATTTGCTCCACGCTGTTCTCAAGCAATGGACATTTGCCAGGAACAAGATCCAGCTCTGCTACAAATCACAGAAGGGCACCAATGTCGGTGTTTCCTGTATCAGAGCGAATTGGTAAAGGAGGCGTAATAAATGGCAGAGCTGTTAGTAGAATCTAGGAATTTGAAAAAATACTTTCCCATTAGCAAAGGATTGTTCGGCCAGAAAAAATCATATGTCCGGGCTGTTGATGGGGTTTCCCTATCCATTCAAAAAGGAGAAACACTGGGATTAGTTGGGGAAAGCGGATGCGGAAAGTCCACAACAGGGCGAATGATGATGCGGCTATTGGCACCAACGGAAGGCGAAATTTGGTTTAACGGGAAAGATATCAGCAAGTTAAACGACAAACAGTTGCGAGAAGTCAGAAAAGACTTTCAGATGATTTTTCAGGATCCTTACGCCTCCCTCAATCCTCGGATGACGGTCGGAGAAATCATTGCAGAACCTTTGATTGTTCATAATATGATGGCCAGAAAAGAGAGAAACAAACGGGTTCACGAATTATTAGAGTATGTCGGCCTTACTCGTTATCATGCAAACCGCTATGCCCATGAATTTAGCGGAGGTCAACGACAACGAATCGGGATTGCAAGGGCTCTTTCCCTAAATCCGAAGCTCATTGTGGCGGATGAACCTGTTTCTGCGTTGGATGTCTCCATTCAGTCCCAGGTATTAAATCTCATGCAGGATTTGCAACAAGAACTCGGGCTGACGTATCTCTTTATCTCCCATGACTTGAGTGTGGTGGAGCATATCAGCGATCGTGTAGGCGTCATGTATCTAGGGAAAATTGTGGAAATGGCTCAGAAGGAATCCCTATATAAAAGTCCATTACATCCCTATACTCAGGCTTTAATGACCGCAGTTCCCGTAGCCAATCCGCGTATGAAGAGAGAACGGATTATTCTGGAAGGTGATATTCCTAGTCCATCGAATCCTCCAACAGGATGTACGTTTCATCCTCGTTGCCGGTCATGTATGGAGATTTGTAAAACAACTGTTCCTGAACTGAAGGAGATCGAGCCTGGTCATTTTTCCGCTTGTCATTTGTATGTATAATAGGAATTACGATTGGTTTCTTCAAAGTTAGGAGTGAAAGATAATTTGGTTGATAAAGTAGTAACGATTATTTCAATTCAGGATGAATATTTGTCGACGATCTCAAAACAGCTGATAGGGATTGCCGGGGATTTAATCAAGATTCGTCCGATTTCCATTAAAAACTTGGCGAGGGAAACGATTTCGGAAGGTGAAATCGTTTTATTAGGGGCCAACTTCATTCACCCACTGGTTCGTCCTTTCTTGCCAAAAGGGGTAAGGTCTATTGAGGCTAAACGAGGGCTAAATTTTGTAAACATAAAAAAACTACTTTATGCTCCACAAGGAAAGAACATTTTAGTCGTAAATGATACGAAGCATAACACGGACGAAACGATCCGAGTGCTTCGGGAGACTGTATTTGAGCATAACTATTACGCATATGATCCGGATACTCCGATTCCGGAGCAAATCGATTACATAATTACCCCCGGAGAGATGCAGCTCGTTCCCGAAGGAGACATGAAAGTGATCGATATTGGCTATCGTGTTCTTGCTTTGGAAACCGTTTTTGAAATATTTGAGGCACTGGGGTTAGATTGTCAGCAATTTTTTCTGGCCAATCGCTATATGAAATCCCTTGTCGCTTTATCCAATGGAAATACTACTTTTACGATTGACTCTACTTTTAGCAAATGGACAGAATATACAGGCGGAAAAACCGCCAAGTATTTCTTTAAAGATGTGATCGCGCATAGTCAAGCAATGAACGATGTTTTATACATAGCGAGGAAGCTTGCTAAAACGAGTGACCCTGTGCATATATTCGGAGAAACCGGTACGGGCAAAAGAATGCTTGCGCAGGCGATGCACAACGATTCTCCGGATAAGGCGGGACCCTACCTCAATATCAATTGTGCGGCAAGGCCAATGGACGTGCTGGAAAGGGAATTGTTTGGAACAGAATCCGAGGGACAGATATCTCCTGGCCTGTTTGAATTGGCTAATGGAGGAACGTTGTGCATTGAAGAAATTGATGAATTACCTGTTTCCTTGCAAGGCAGACTCTTGCAGGCGCTTGAGGAAGGTCAAATTTTCAGGATAAATGGGCATTCTCCGATTCCTGTTCAAGTAAGAATCATTACGACCAGCGATACCGATCTTTCAATGTCAGTGGAGGAACACAAATTTCGTAAGGATTTATTTTATTATCTGGCAGCCTTAACCTACAAGGTTCCGCCTTTGTCAGAGCGCAAGGAGGATTTTGAGCCACTCATTCAAACGTACCTGCAGTCCCATTTACATCGGGGGGATTTGGTTATTCCGCCTGATATGATACGACTTCTACAACAATATCCTTGGCCAGGGAATGTAATAGAATTGTTTAATGCGCTCTCATATATTGCCTGTTTGGAAGAAAAAGAGATAACTTTAGAGTTATTACCATTTTATATGAAGGGTAGACTTCAAAAAGCAGCCGTGGATTCTATACCGCAAGAAATGGCCGAGAGTGAATTAAATGAGCTGATTGTGAATATTGAAGAGCACGGTTTCCTGGAAGAAAGCCTGTCGATTCTCGAAGTGTTTGATCAAGGGAAGAAGCAACATACATCTTATGGCCGCGCTATCGTAAAGAAAAGACTTCAAGAAAAAAGTATTACTCTTTCCGAACAGCAGTTAAGATCGCGATTGGATGTCCTCAACCAATTAGAGTTATTGAATGTACGTCAAGGACGTTCAGGAACGACTATTTCAAGAAAAGGAGAGTTGTTCCTTCAAACGCTACGCAAGAAAAATAAACTTGTCAAAGGTCAGTAAGCGCAAAGAAGTTTTGGTGGTGTAGATGATGAATAGAGTACGGCTTCGTGAGCTTGGTATAAACATTGGAAGATATGAAACGGGACCGTATAATGCAATCACGGATGTTCCCGGAGTCAGGGTTGGACATACGACTCTTTCCTATAAAAATGCAGAAGGTCGAATAGTTCAAACCGGAGTATCCGCAATCCTTCCGCACTCGGGCAGTTTATTTCAAGAAAAGGTGTTGGGAAGCTCATATGTGATCAATGGATTTGGCAAAACTGTGGGGATGATTCAATTGCAGGAACTAGGTGTAATAGAAAGCCCGATTCTTTTAACCAATACATTTTCTATCCCAGCGGTCTTGGAAGGCACCATTCGTTATCTCCTCGACCAAAACCCTCAAATCGGTGATACAACAGGTACTGTTAATGTCATCGTAGGAGAGTGCAATGACGGATACCTCAATGATATCCGAGGATTACATGTCAGACCGGAACATGCCCGTCAAGCGATTCAGTCTGCCAGCTCGGGAATGGTGGAGGAAGGTTGTGTCGGGGCGGGAACCGGGATGTCCTGTTTAGGATTTAAGGGTGGCGTAGGAACAAGCTCGAGAATTGCTTCCTTTGGAGAACAGTCATATACCATTGGATCGCTGGTGGTCAGCAATTTTGGCGAAGAGAAAGATTTGCGTGTCCCTGGTGGCGGCTGGTTACACCATTCAGGAGAAAAGGAAAAAATGCCTGATGGATCAATCATGATCATTCTCGCAACGGATGCGCCGCTCAACGAGAGACAACTTGGTCGATTAGCTAAACGGGCAGTATTCGGACTTTCTCGAGTCGGTTCTTATGCGGCCCATGGAAGTGGTGATATCGTCATCGCTTTCTCTACGGCACATCGAATCCCTCACGAACCGGATCAAGGAAATATATCCTATTCGTTTATGAGAGAGGACGGAAAGTGGATTTCCCAACTGTTTGAGATGACCGTTGAGGCTGTGGAAGAGGCGATTTGGAATTCTATTTGCAAGGCGACTACAACTGAAGGAAATAAGGGAAGAGTTAGAGAGGCGATTCCTTATCATATTTTGTTGGGGTCATCTTCTAAAGGAGGAGTTTTGAAATGATTTCGGCTTATTTTAACGGGAAATTTGTTGAACCAAATGAGTCGGTCGTTCCTATTGATGAGAGAGGCCATCAGTTTGGTGATGGTGTTTATGAAGTTATTAGAATTTATGATAGCAAACCATTTATGATGGATGAGCATCTGGATCGATTGTATCAAAGCGCTGATGCTATCAAATTACGTATTGATCCTAATTGGAAAGCCCTCAAGAACACCATGTTGGAGTTGATTCAAAAAAGCGGTTTAACGAATCTGGACCTTTATGTGCAAGTGACAAGAGGAATGGCACCGAGGAATCATCTATTCCCGGATGGTCCAGTATCTGTTTCGATGACTGCCAAACCTTTTCGAAGCATTCCGGTTGGGGATAAAGGAGCAAGTGTCATCTTGCATCCTGATGAGCGTTGGGAAAACTGCTACATCAAATCGCTGAACCTGCTACCTAACATTTTAGCCAAGCAATTGGCGTATGAACAAGGATATTTGGAAGCGATTCTGGTTCGAGATGGTAAAGTGACTGAAGGAACGAGTTCCAATGTATACATCGTAAAGGATTCCTCAATAATCACTACACCACTCTCCAAACATATTTTATCCGGAATTACGAGAATGGTAGTGAAAAACCTGGCAGGGCATCTCAGAATTCCATTTGTAGAAAAACAGTTTACGCCGGATCAAATGGTCAAGGCGGATGAAATATTCATTACAAGCACAACATTAGAAATCACACCAATCATTCGCGTAGACGACAAACTAATCAATGACGGCACGAAGGGCACGGTTACAAAAGCGTTGCAGGAAAAATTCAAGAAAATCTTCTAAATCGTGAAATCCCCTTTGAGCAAAGACTCGAAGGGGATTTCACGATTTAGGCGTGATAAACGTTATGTAATCGCACTCTTTTTTGCTGGACCTTTGTCTCCATTGGTTCTTGTTCTGCCATCTCATTATGTCATGCCTTTATCCCCTGGCCATATTTCGCCCTCAAGCGCTTTATATCTTCTCTAGGTGGAAAACCAAACATGCGAGAATATTCACGGTTGAATTGCGCTGGACTTTCATAGCCTACCCGGAATGCGACATCTGTGGCATCTGATGACTCGGATATTAACAGGCGCCGAGCTTCCTGCAGTCTCAGTTTTTTTGGAACTGAATAGGCTCATAGCGGTTACCACTTTAAAGTGCCTATGAAACGAAGAAACACTCATATTCGCTATTTCCGCAAGCTCCTCAATCCGAAAAGACTTATCATAGTGATTCATGATTTGTTATCGAATCATTTAATGCCGAAGCGACACGTACAGAATGTCAGAAAGGTGTTCTTTCCTTTTTGTACAGTCTGTAGTGTTACATGCACGCGGGCCCCAAAAGCTGAAGAAATCAGACAACCTTAAGACTGTACAATCATTTAGCATGACTGGATATTTTCTGGAAATATCCAGTCAGACAAACCTTCATAATTAAGACAAACACTCCTATTGTGGAATGTAGGATGGCGTGATTATTAATCTTCGTTGCTTGGGAAAATGAAATGGCATGAATTCCTCATATCGGAACACATAAAAATGCCAGGATGTTGGCCTGGAGTTTTTAAAAATACTTAACCCTCACCCGATGAAACACAGATGGTTGACTTTGAACGCTGAATTTTATTTAACAGCCTCTTTTAATTCCTTACCTGGTTTAAAAGTAGGAACTTTAGATGCCACAATTTGTATTTTTCCTGTTTGTGGGTTTCTCCAGTTCGAGATGCACGATCACGTACTTCAAATGTGCCGAATCCAACAAGAATAGCACTTTGGCGAAAGTCGATATCAGTATTATTCTTAACGGGTTTATAATTATTAAAAT
>NZ_JBHXAS010000115.1:0-14343 GCF_042727425.1 Peribacillus sp. NPDC060253 | reverse complement strand
ATACATAAAAGTATAATTATTAGATGCCTTTTATTTTACATAGTAAGAACTCTAGTAACAAATACGATAGATTAAATAAATGATGAACTATAATAATTAAGAAGGGACGAATGGACCATGGCGAAACAACAATCGGTGTGATAGGTTTAGCCGTAATGGGTAAAAGTCTAGCGTTAAATATTGAAAGTCGAGGTTATTCTATTTCTGTTTACAATCGTCCGTCTGAACTGTAAAGGGGGTATGAACTAAAATGAGTAAGGAAAAGAAAATCAAGCTAAAGAAGCCAAAGAAGTGGTGGGTATGGGTTCTAGCCATTATCCTCATTGCTAATATAGCAAGTGGTTGGGACAAAGAGGAAGTTGCTAAAGAAGAGAAGGAGGGTGCCTCTAAGCAATCCATACTGCTGCAAGGATTCTCGCGAGTCTCGCAATACTTCAATTTTCTCTTTTTCCATACATCAATTGTGTTAAAAATATAGACATTATATCCTTTCCCATCTTTAGATTTAGAAGTATTTTCAATGGACAAAAATGCCTAAATCCTTCGTTTTTCTCAGCATCCGTTCAAAAGTGGGTCGGTTTGCACCTACGATTCAACAAATTTGATTTTGTAAGTTAATAACTTCTAATTTATGAACTGTCAGAAAAATCGATATCGTCTATGTTTAAATTTCAGAAAATAAGCATTTTTCAGATAGTTATTGTAATTTCCATTAAAACCCGTTAAGATACAACTATTAAAGCAACTTTATATCAGCGGATGATGATTGTGGGAGAGACTAAACGTTGTTTAGCACCGAAGGAGCAAACCCTAAAAAGCAGGGAACTAATCTCTCAGGTAAAAGGACTACAATTGGACGCGTCTCTGGAGAGAGCCACAGGCCACCGAAGGAGTTAAACTCTCAGGTAAAAGGACAGAGGAAGATAGGAAGACCCCCCTATCTTTCCTTTGTCCTTTTTTGTATTTGGAAAGATAAAAAAAAGGAAAAAGAGAGGAGTATGCATTGAAATTTGTTAAAAAAAGAGTCAATCTATTGAATTCAACGATTAATGCACTATGTTTTTTCGCAAGATTGGCAGATTAGAAAAAAATTTAAAAAGGAACAGAATATGAATCTGTTATGAAAAAAATCTATATCTTGCACCTATTAAAGAAAGCGCTTACACGAGTGGGGTCATTCTCCCAGTACCTAATTATTTAACCCATTGAAGGATTGACCCTTTAGTCAGGAAAAAATCATAAATAGCCTATAAAACTAGAAAGTGGGAAATCGCATGCAGGAACAAAAGTTAGAGAGAGGCCTAAAAAACAGACATGTACAACTCATCGCTATTGGTGGGGCAATCGGAACGGGATTATTTCTTGGGGCAGGAAAATCTATTCATTTAGCAGGACCATCAATTTTATTTGCTTACATGATTACAGGCGTCATTTGCTTTTTAATCATGCGCGCACTTGGAGAATTACTCTTATCCAATTTGAACTATCATTCTTTTGTTGACTTTGTAAGAGAATATTTAGGTAATATGGCAGCATTTATAACTGGGTGGACCTACTGGTTTTGCTGGATTTCAATTGCAATGGCAGACTTAACAGCAGTTGGTCTTTATACCCAGTATTGGTTTCCCTCTGTACCACAGTGGATGCCAGGATTATTTGCGCTTGTCATTTTGCTATTTATGAATCTTGCAACCGTAAAACTTTTTGGCGAAATGGAATTCTGGTTCGCATTAATTAAAGTCATCGCTATTCTAGCACTAATTGTTATCGGTATTTTCATGATTATTAAAGGCTTTTCCACAGATTCAGGCGTAGCCAGTTTCACGAATCTATGGAGCCACGAAGGAATGTTCCCAAATGGAATAAATGGCTTTATCCTCTCATTCCAGATGGTAGTGTTTGCGTTTGTTGGTATTGAACTTGTAGGACTTACAGCTGGTGAGACAGAAAATCCAGAAAAAGTTATCCCAAAAGCAATCAATAATATTCCTATTCGGATAATAATTTTCTACATTGGCGCACTTATTGTCATTATGAGTGTTTATCCGTGGAACGCAATCATCCCATCGGAAAGCCCATTCGTCCAAGTATTCGTGGCTGTTGGTATCGCTGCGGCTGCTGGTATCGTCAATTTTGTCGTCCTAACATCAGCTGCTTCAGCATGTAATAGCGCAATCTTCAGTACAAGCCGGATGGTATACTCACTTGCCAAAGATAAAAATGCACCTGTGCCATTTGCAAAACTTAATGCCCGTAAAGTACCTGCCAATGCATTGGCCTTTTCAACTGTCGTCATTCTAATTTCCGTTGTATTGAACTATTTAATGCCAGAAGGAGTATTTACGTTAATTACAAGTATTTCTACAGTATGTTTCATTTTTATTTGGGGAGTTACTGTCATCAGTCATTTAAAATACCGCAAAACAAGGCCAGATCTAGCGAAAATGAACAAATTTAAATTACCACTTTATCCAATTTCTAATTATTTGATCCTTGCTTTCCTAGTGTTCGTACTTGTTGTGCTTGCCCTTTCGGAGGATACTCGTGTTGCCTTGTTCGTAACTCCTATTTGGTTTATTATGCTGATTGCGATTTATAAGATGCGGAAAACGGAGGTAGATCATTCGAATCAGAGGAAGGCAGCGGGAAATTAAGTGGCAATCTGCCCGCATTAATAAGCAACCATTAAGATATCTGAATGATCATATTTTGATGAGAAAAAGATTATTTTAGAATAGTTTTGTTAGCGCTTTCAAAAATGCTTGACATAATTAGCCACAACTACTATTCTAAATTTACCAAATTGAATAAGCGGATGACAGTTGTGGGAGAGTGCAATGCGACACAAGCCACCGAAGGAGCAAGTTCCAAAAAGACCCTTGGAACAAATCTCTCAGGTAGATGGAACCACAACTGGACGCACCTCTGGAGAGCGCGTATAAACATGTACGCCACCAAAGGGGAAAGGTTCTATTAAAAATGGAGCTAAACTCTCAGGTAAAAGGACAGAGAAGGGTAGAGAACGCTACGTTACCCTTTTCTGTCCTTTTTTGCGTGCAAAAAAGGTAGTAAAGCATACTGTTTTTAACAGTCTTCATAGAAAAGTAGCTGTAGCGGGAAAGAGGTTTTAGGTCTCGAATCATACTAAAACTCAGAATAAGTAAAAAATGTCTAGGAGGAAAATAAAAATGAGTTTAAAACAAAATGATTTAACTATTTTTGAAGCGATTGAGAAGGAAGGACAACGTCAACATCAAACCCTGGAATTAATTGCATCAGAAAACTTCGTTAGCCCAGATGTATTAGAGGCAATGGGAAGCGTGATGACAAATAAATATGCAGAAGGTTATCCAGGAAAGCGCTATTATGGTGGATGTGAATTTGTCGATGTGGCAGAACAAGCAGCTATTGAACGCTTAACAAAGCTTTTTGGTGCCAAATATGCAAATGTTCAGCCTCACTCAGGTGCACAAGCCAATTTCGCAGTTTTTTTCGCACTGCTTCAGCCTGGTGATAAAGTGATGGGAATGAACCTTTCACATGGTGGCCACTTAACACATGGAAGTCCAGTCAGCGTTTCAGGAAAATGGTTTGAAGTGGTGTCCTACGGAGTTAAAGAAGATACTCAATTAATTGATTATGATGAGTTGGAAGCAATGGCAAAGAAAGAAAAACCTAAATTGATTATTGCAGGGACAAGTGCTTATCCAAGAACGATTAATTTTGCACGATTTAAAGAAATTGCCGATCAAGTTGGTGCAAAACTTATGGTGGATATGGCTCATATAGCAGGGCTGGTAGCAACTGGTCTTCACCCATCTCCAATCCCATATGCAGATGTTGTGACAAGTACTACTCATAAAACATTGAGAGGACCGCGCGGGGGTATCGTTTTAACAAACGATGAAGAAATTATCAAAGCGATTAATAAATCAGTGTTCCCAGGAATTCAAGGCGGCCCACTCATGCACATCATTGCAGCAAAAGCGGTTGCTTTCAACGAGGCTTTACAACCAAGCTTTAAGGAATATACGAAACAAGTCATTGAAAATGCTGCAACACTTGGCGAAACATTAAAAAATGAAGGTGCAGCCCTTGTTTCTGGTGGAACAGATAATCATATTGTCCTTTTAGATTTGCGTCCGTGGAATTTAACAGGAAAAGAAGCAGAGAAATTATTAGAAGAAGCGGGCATTACCGTTAATAAAAATACGATTCCATATGATCCAGAAAAGCCATTTGTTACGAGCGGTATCCGAATGGGAACAGCAGCTTTAACGACTCGAGGCATGAAGAAAGAAGAAATGGTGAAAATTGGTGAAGTGATTGCAACTGTTCTAAAGAGTAAAGGAAATAAAGAGGTTCTTGAGAAAGCAAAAGAAATAACAAAAGGGATTTGTGATGTTTATCCGTTATTTCAACAGCCAATTACTGTGTAAGAAAAGGGGTAGCTCAATGGAATTATTCCTTTGCTGAAACCTGCATCGGCCATGGCAGCTGGGACAATCGTTGAGTTAAAAGGCGGATCGCCACAGCAAACCGTGAATTCGACAGCCATTGCGATGAAGTCACTTTTAGGATTGGTTTGTGATCCAGTCGCAGGACTTGTTGAAGTTCCTTGCATCAAGGGGAATTCGATTGGAGCCTCGATTGCATTTTCAGCGGCCGACATGTCTCTAGCTGGGATTGAAAGCCGCATACCTAGTGATGAGTTAATTGAAGCCATGTATAAGGTAGGAAATGATATGCCAAGGACCCTTCGAGAAACGTCAATTGGAGGCCTGGCGATGAAAGAAACCGGTAAACGGAGAAAGAACATTTATTTTACAAAAAATCATAATCGGGGGTAGATCATGGGTACTGAAACAGCATTAAAGCAAACACCGCTTTTTGAAGTATATAAAAAGTACGGGGCAAAAGTTATTGATTTTGGTGGCTGGGCTCTGCCAGTTCAATTTACCAGCATTTTAGAAGAGCATGAAGCTGTTCGAACAGAAGCAGGACTTTTTGATGTTTCTCATATGGGAGAAGTACTTGTGGAAGGGAAAGATGCCGAGAGTTATATTAACTACCTTGTTACAAACGATGTAACAAAGCTTAGCATCAATCAAGCACAGTATACCGCAATGTGCTATCCAGACGGCGGAACGGTCGATGATTTATTAGTTTATAAATTAGGGAATGAAAAATATTTACTTGTTATTAATGCCGCAAACATTGAGAAAGATTACGAATGGATGAAGCAGCATGTAAAAGGAGAGATGGCGCTCCAAAATATTTCGGAAGACATCGCCCAGCTTGCGATCCAAGGTCCAAAGGCAGAAAGCATTTTGCAAAAGTTAACGGAAATAGATTTATCAGAAATTGGCTCTTTTAAATTCGCCCAACATGTCAGCATATCCGGGATTACCGACATACTTGTATCCCGTACAGGTTACACAGGAGAAAATGGATATGAACTTTATTTAGCAGCAGACAAAGCGGTAGTACTCTGGGAGAAGTTATTAGAAGCAGGAACCACGAATGGATTACAACCATGTGGACTTGGTGCACGGGACACGCTTCGGCTTGAAGCACGTCTTGCACTCTATGGCCAAGAACTAAGTAACAATATCAGCCCGCTTGAAGCAGGAATCGGCTTTGTCGTAAAGACGAACAAAGAAAGTGACTTTATCGGAAAATCTGCACTTACAGCACAAAAAAAAGCTGGATTAAAACGAAAATTAGTGGGGATTGAAGTAACAGGCCGGGGGATTCCGCGTCATGGTTACAAGGTAATTTCTAAAGGTGGAGAGGAAATAGGTATTGTTACATCCGGAACACAATCACCATCTTTGAAGAAAAGCTTAGGTCTTGCTTTGATATCAGCAGACCAAGCTGAAGTGGGGGCGCCGATAAAAGTGGAAATCCGTAATAAAATGATTGAAGCCGTTATTGTTAATGCACCATTCTACAAAAGATAAGTGGAAATAATATTTTAATAGAGTTATCGTGTAGTTTTCTTAGTTGATGTCCGTTACCTTGCATGCAGCCCGAAATCGACAACCTGCTATGAGTAAATTACCTAAAATATATTCAGAATTATGTGAATAGTAAAAAAACGAAAAGGGGAAAATACAATGACAAAAGTAATATCAAGTTTACGATATAGCAAAGAACATGAATGGGTGCAACAATTAGAAGGAAATCGTGTACGTATTGGAATCTCTGATTATGCACAAAAGGCACTAGGTGATATCGTCTTTGTTGAAAATCCAGCGATTGATGATGAAGTAACTGTCAATGAATCGATGGGAACGATCGAGTCAGTTAAAGCAGTTTCCGAACTTTACTCACCTGTTTCAGGTACGGTAGTTACTGTAAACGAAGAGTTAGAAGGCGCTCCAGAGACGATTAACGAGCATCCATTTGAAGCAGGGTGGTTAGTCGAAGTAGAAATGTCCAATCCAGAAGAGTTAGATTCACTTCTAAACGAAGATGAATATCAAGCATTTACTAATGAAGGAGAGGAATAATATGACAGCCACTTATAGATACCTTCCTGATACGAAACAGGACCAAGAGGAAATGCTTAAATTTTTAAATATTTCTTCTATAGATGAGTTATTTGAAGATATTCCAGCTGAAATTAGCCTGCAGGATGAGCTAAACATTCCAGAGGCGGTTCCTGAACCGCTTCTTTTAAAAAAAATGAATCAGCTTGCTACAAAAAACAAAAATGCGAATCATTACCCAACTTTCCTAGGTGCGGGTACATATGATCACTATATTCCAAGTGTAGTAAATCATATGATTTCACGTTCCGAATTTTACACAGCTTATACACCCTACCAGCCGGAAATCAGTCAAGGTGAATTACAAGCGATTTTTGAATTTCAAACGATGGTTTGTGAGTTGACAGGAATGGATGTGGCTAACTCTTCCATGTACGATGGTTTTACATCGCTTGCAGAAGCTGCATCACTTGCCGTTGCATCTACAAGACGTTCAAAAGTGCTTGTATCCAAAGCGGTACATCCTGAATCCCGTGCTATTTTACATACAGTAGCTGGAGGTCCGGGGTACACAGTTGAGGAAGTAATTCTTGCTGATGAGGTTACAGATTTAGGGAAGCTGCAAGAACAAATTGATAAGGATACTGCTGCCGTAATTGTTCAATATCCAAATTTCTTCGGTTCGATAGAGGATTTAAAAGCAATTAAGAAAATGGCGGAAGAAAAAGGTGCCCTTTTAATCGTAAGCGCCAATCCTCTTGCACTAGCACTCTTACAAGCTCCTGGGAAGCTTGGGGCAGATATTGTGATCGGTGATATGCAGCCGTTAGGAATCCCGATGTCCTTTGGCGGTCCACACTGCGGCTATTTTGCGGTAAGTAAGAAACTCATGCGCAAAATCCCAGGACGTATTGTAGGGCAAACAGCAGATGAAAAAGGACAACGTGGATTTGTGTTAACACTGCAAGCGCGTGAACAGCATATTCGCCGTGATAAAGCCTCATCCAATATTTGTTCCAATCAGGCATTAAATGCTCTTGCCTCCTCTATTTGTATGACATCACTTGGAAAGCAAGGGATTCGTCAAATGGCACAGCTAAACATTGAGAAAGCTGATTACATGGCGAAAACTTTAGAACAGAGGGGCTTTACCATAATCAATGAAGCACCATTCTTCAATGAGTTTGTTGTCGGGCTTCCTCGTCCGGTAAAGGAAGTCAATACAAAACTTCTTAAGGCGGGTATTATCGGTGGATTTGATTTAGAAAGTGATTACGGCTTTGGAAATCAAATGCTGCTAGCTGTGACTGAGCAGCGAACAAAAGAAGAAATTGACCAATTTGTTGATGCTTTGGAGGCGATTGTAAATGGTTGAATATAATGAGTTAATTTTTGAAATAAGTCGTCCAGGACGTGTAGGTTCAAGTATTCCGGATAGTGACGTTGACTATGTTGATATAAATGACAAATTTCCAAAGCATTTAATTCGTGACGAACCGGCGGAGCTCCCAGAAGTATCAGAGTTGCAGCTTGTCCGCCATTACACAGCGCTTTCTAATAAAAACCATGGGATAGATAATGGATTCTATCCACTGGGTTCTTGTACGATGAAGTACAATCCGAAAATAAATGAAGATGTGGCACGTTTGGAAGGCTTTAGCCGCATTCATCCATATCAGCCCGTTGAAACAGTACAGGGTGCATTAGAAGTTTTATATGAATTACAAGAAGAGCTAGCTGTCATTACAGGAATGGATGCTGTAACTTTACAGCCATCTGCTGGGGCTCAAGGGGAATGGACAGGTTTAATGATGGTTAAGGCGTATCATGCTCAAAAAGGTGAAACGAGAACGAAAGTACTTGTTCCAGACTCCGCGCATGGTACAAATCCTGCAAGTGCAAGTGTTGCTGGTTTTCAAACGATTACGATCCCATCCGATAAAAATGGATTAGTTGATCTTGAAGCATTAAAGAAACATGTGGGACCTGATACAGCTGCACTAATGTTGACAAATCCGAATACCCTTGGACTTTTTGAAAAAGAAATTGTGGAAATCGCTCAGGTTGTTCATGAAGCAGGGGGCCTATTATATTATGACGGAGCGAATGCTAATGCCATTTTAGGTAAAACAACACCAGGTAAAATGGGCTTTGACATCGTGCATTTAAATCTTCACAAAACATTTACGACGCCTCATGGAGGTGGTGGTCCAGGGGCAGGCCCTGTCGGTGTGAAAGAGAAACTTACTCCTTACTTGCCAGTGCCGCATATAGAAAAAGAAGGTGATAAATATGTGCTGAATGCTAAATATCCGCACTCTATCGGAAGGGTAAAAGGGTATTATGGAAACTTCGGAATTCTCTTGCGGGCGTATACTTATATTCGCACGATGGGTCCTGAAGGGCTGCGCCAAGTATCTGAAAGTGCCGTGCTTCATGCTAATTACCTTCGTAAAAGATTAGAGCCATATTTTGAGGCGCCATATTTACAAATTTGTAAGCATGAATTTGTCCTATCTGGATCTAGGCAGAAAAAGCTGGGTGTAAGAACACTTGATATGGCAAAGCGTCTGCTAGATTTCGGCTACCATCCGCCGACCATCTATTTCCCGTTAAATGTTGAGGAATGTTTGATGATTGAACCGACAGAAACAGAGTCGAAAGAAACACTCGATGCTTTTGCGGATGTAATGATTCAAATTGCCAAAGAAGTGGAAGAAAACCCAGGTGTTGTTTTAGACGCACCACATACTACGGTCATTGGGCGATTGGATGAGGTCCAAGCAGCTAGACAACCAATCTTGCGTTATTCCAAAGAGGATGTAGTAGAGGAAGAAACAGTAAAGTCATAAATGAATGATTGAACATGAACCACCAGGGATGAAAATAAAGAGAAGAATCTCAAATCTCATTATTTCATTCATGGTGGTTTCATATAAGCTCGTGTAAAAAGGATGACAAAAAGAACCAAAATGTCAGAGGAACGGAGAAACTCAATCGGTCTTTTTATAGGCAATTGAATAACCTCTTTAAGCTAAAATTACATATGCTCATAGGAGTGAGAAATAAAATGTCCATCAGTAATCTTCGTAAACCAGAATGGCTTAAAATTAAATTAAATACGAATGAACAATATACGGGCTTAAAGAAAATGATGCGTGAAAAAAAGCTTCATACAGTTTGTGAAGAAGCAAGATGTCCTAACATTCATGAATGCTGGGCGGTCCGAAAAACGGCGACTTTCATGATTTTAGGAAGTATATGTACACGAGCTTGCAGGTTCTGTGCAGTTCAAACAGGACTACCATCAGAGCTTGATTGGGAAGAGCCTGAACGTGTCGCAGAATCAGTAGAGCAAATGGGTTTAAAGCATGTTGTGATTACCGCTGTTGCTCGTGATGATTTAAAAGACGGCGGAGCAGAGGTATTTGCGGAAACTGTAAAGGCAGTGAGGCGGCAAAATCCATTTTGCAGTATTGAAGTTCTCCCCTCCGATCTGAATGGGGAATATGACAACTTAAAAACATTAATGGATGCAGGGCCAGACATATTGAATCACAACATTGAAACAGTAAAACGTTTATCTCCAAAAGTTCGTGCACGTGCAACATACGAACGTTCACTAGAGTTTTTAAGGCGGGCAAAGCAAATGAATTCCACTATCCCGACGAAATCAAGCATTATGATTGGCCTAGGAGAAATAAAAGAAGAAATTATGGAAACGATGGATGATCTTCGTGCTAATGATGTGGACATTATGACTATTGGTCAATACTTGCAGCCGACTAAACGACATTTGAAGGTCGAAAAGTATTGGAGTCCAGAAGAGTTTGAAGATCTTAAAAACATTGCCATGTTAAAAGGGTTTAGTCATTGTGAAGCCGGTCCGCTTGTTCGCTCCTCGTATCATGCAGATGAGCAAGTCCGTGCAACTAAGGCTAACGCGTAATCATTTTTCAATAATCCATTAAGAAAGGGGAGAATCAGTTGATAGTCAAAATAACAGAGGCAGCCATGAATAAACTGAAGGAAATGTCACGTAAGGATACGCAAATTCCTCGCATTGACGCTGATATTGCCGGCGGCTGCGGGTTGTCGGTGAAGTTCTCCCTCGTATTGGACGAGCCCCGCAGAAACGATACAATTATTGAATATGAGGGAGTTCACCTTAGATTAGATCTTTTTACAAAACGCTATTTAGATGAACAGACACAAATTGATTATTTAGAAGATCATGGCTTTATTGTTGGAGAAAGATTTGCATCCAGTGCATGTGCCATTGAAATAATTTAAAGAATCGTTACGGCTGACCTATTAATAGAATGGATCGTGTTTAATGAGTTGTTTTTCTTACACTATCCATATACCCATGTTTATAAAACCAAAAGGGGGAAGTATTTGATGAATCAAGATTATGACGTTGTTATCATCGGCGGCGGCACCGGTGGATATGTTGCGGCCATTCGTGCGTCTCAATTAGGATTAAAAACGGCAGTCGTTGAACAAGGTAAACTTGGTGGAACTTGCCTTCATGCAGGTTGTATTCCAAGTAAAGCATTATTAAGAAGTGCAGAGGTATATTCGAATGCAAAGAATGCAGATAAATACGGTGTTATTGTACCGGAAGTAGGACTGGACTTCTCAAAAGTACAGGCCAGGAAAGAAGAAATTACTGAACGCTTATTTAAAGGTGTACAACATTTAATGAAAAAAGGGAAAATTGATGTTCTTGAAGGTAAAGGAAGTATTTTACAGTCGAAGGATGTTTTAGTGAAATTGAATCATGAAGAAGGGGAAATGATATTAAACCCTCGAAATATTTTAATAGCAACAGGATCTCGTCCAAGGACATTACCCGGCCTAGAGGCAGATAGCGAATATGTGATGACATCGGATGAAGCGCTACAAATGAAAGAGCTCCCAAATTCCATCATTATTGTCGGCGGCGGTGTTATTGGAATAGAATGGGCTTCGATGCTTATTGACTTTGGATTAGAAGTGACTGTGATAGAGTATGCCGATCGCATTTTACCGACGGAAGATAAAGATATTTCAAAGGAAGTACAGCGACTAATGAAGAAAAAAGGTGTGAAAATTGTAACAGGGGCAAAGGTGCTTCCAGAATCGTTAGAAAAAGGTGAGGGTGTCTCTATTAAGGCGGAATATAAAGGAAAAGACACGACATTTTCAGCAGAAAAATTATTAGTATCTGTCGGAAGATTACCAAACATAGAAGGCATTCACCTTGAAAATACGAAAGTTGAAGTCGAACGTGTTATTCAAACAAATGAGTATTATCAAACGGATGAGCCAAACATTTATGCAATTGGAGATGTAATTGGAGGATTGCAGCTTGCCCATGTTGCTTCACATGAAGGAATCATCGCAATTGAACATATGGCAGGAGAAAACCCTGTGCCACTTGATCCATCGCTTGTTTCAAAATGCATATATAGTAGCCCGGAGATAGCTAGTGTTGGACTAACAGAAGAGGATGCGAAGGAGAAAGGGTATCAAGTAAAAACAGGGAAATTCTCCTTCCGTGCGATTGGAAAGGCACTTGTTTTTGGTGAATCAGACGGTTTTGTCAAACTTGTTGTTGAAGAAGAGTCTAGTAAGTTGTTAGGAGCGCATATGGTCGGACCTCATGTAACCGATATGATCTCAGAAGCGGGTCTTGCACGAGTATTAAATGCAACAGCTATGGATATTGCGCATACGATACACCCTCACCCTACATTAGCGGAAGCAATTGGGGAAGCTGCCCTAGCTGTATATGGTAAGGAAATACACGCCTAGCTAAAAAAAATGTAAAAGAATAGAGGCGAACAACCTTCCTTCATAGTGGGAAGGGAGAACATTCTTATAGGTGGGAGAAGCAAGGCATTAAGTATCAGGTAGTATATTTCCTCTACTTTAAGCACTATGAAAATTGAAGATATGAAGGTGTGAAAGGAAAAACGTCTGACAGTAATTTTTAAGGTTCTATCGCCCGCCTTCACCGTAGTTCATGTCGGCTAGAATTGAAATTGTAGTTACAGTATTGTTCGGACCCCGAAAGCGGTTGTGTTTAGCCATCATTCTGAATTCGAAAGCTTTTTACAACTTATACTTACAACTATAAAGGATGGTGAGAGACCACATTGTATAAAGAAGTGAATGTTAACCGTGCTAAATTATTAATATCTTGTCCAGAGAAGCCAGGTATTATCTCGGCTGTATCTAACCTTTTATTAAAAAGCAAAGCAAATGTTGTTCATTTTGACCAACATACCACGGATCCACAAGCAGGTATGTTTTTTATGAGGATCGAATTTGATTTAAATGACGTTGATGCTTCCTATGCAAAACTTGAGGAGGACTTACAAGTTCTGGCTCAGGCTTATGCGATGGAATGGAGCTTAAGTGGTAATAAGAAAAGAAAACGAATGGCCATCTTTGTATCCAAAATGGATCACTGTCTTATGGAGCTTATATGGCGTTGGAAATCAAATGAACTTCCAGTAGAAATCCCGATGGTGATCAGTAATCATCCTGATTTTAAAAAAATAGTAGAAAGTTATGACATTCCTTATTTTCATATTCCTTTAACTCATGAAACAAAGCAACAAGCAGAACAGAAAGCGCTAGAACTACTGAAAGGGAAAGTAGACTTTATTGCCTTGGCTAGATATATGCAAATTCTTTCCCCTACATTTATATCGGAGTTTCCAAATCAAATTATTAACATTCATCATTCTTTCTTACCGGCGTTTGTCGGAGCAAATCCTTATGCGAGGGCCTATAATCGTGGTGTTAAGTTAATTGGAGCAACTGCTCATTATGTTACGAATGATCTTGATGAAGGACCCATTATTCAGCAAGATGTAAAGCGGGTTAATCATAGACATACAATAGAAGAATTAAAGGTTGCCGGAAGTCATGTGGAAAGACAAGTTCTTGCCCAAGCAGTTTCCTGGCATATTGAAGATAAAGTTATTATTCATGGTAATAAAACAATCGTGTTTGATTGAGTACAATATTAAGATACTTCAAAGATAGGGATAAACAAAAATTTTAAGGATAATTGAGTAACTTATTATATTTTATCAATATTTTCAAAGATTTTTCTACTAATTCTATTAAACAGACAAAATACTCAACCTTGGGAGTATTTTGTCAAATCTCAAACGTGAAACAAAACTAGTTATACTTATTCCTATATTAATACCCCAATGTCCAACTCTATAATAATTGAATCAATTTCATAAAAGTTTTTCTTTCATTAGGGCTACAGAATTTTAGTTATACATTAAAAAACGGTTAACAGCTTGATTCATTTTGTGCATTTGTTGATTGAGGAGATCTACTGCTAATTTCGGAGCATTATAAATATAAACAAGCGTCGTAAGATTGAAATGAACTTTGGCTTTTTCGCCTATTCGATAGCGGACATTTTTAGTTGAAAGAATCCTTTAAAATAGACTTTGACGCGTTCAACGTCCGTACTCTGCTTGTAAAGTTTTTTCCATGCTTCTGACCCATAATACAACCGGGACGGCGACACCAATCTCAGGGTTGGCAGTTATGTACGGTTTCAATGATCTTGTAAAAGTGACGATCACTGCTGGGATATGCGCAGTTGTTGGAGCAACGGCAGGTTTCCTTCGGTCGATCGTGTTCAAGAATTTTAAAATTAGAACAGTATCACAAATACGGGTAAATGAAGTACAAAAAGCGGCATAATGAAAGACGGTTAACCGAATCTTTTGCCGGGAAAAGGGGCATTACACAATGAAGTACAGATCTGCATTCGATATAATCGGTCCCGTCATGATTGGACCTTCCAGTTCACATACAGCAGGAGCTG
>NZ_JBHXAS010000114.1:0-14401 GCF_042727425.1 Peribacillus sp. NPDC060253 | reverse complement strand
GGGTATATATATTTAATTATAACTTTTCACCCTATTCTGAAAACAATGAAAAAATATATAATACATTCATAGAGCGTAAGAGGAGGAAATAAATTGAGTATTGAACCAACATCATCTGCAGGTACTGTATTAGTCACATATTCGGAACGGACGGCTACTGTTGCAATGAACCGGCCAGAGGCCATGAATGCACTAAATCCGCAAATGCTGCATGATTTAACTTCTGCCCTTAAAGAAGTAAGTGAAAATGAAGAAGTGGACGTAGTCATTTTAAAAGGGAACGGGAAGGCATTTTCCGCGGGTGGAGATATTAAGATGATGCTCACATCTGAAAAAGAAAACGCTTTCGATGATCTGATGGATGGAATCAGTGAATTGGTTACCACTCTCTATTTCATGCCTAAATTGACCATAAGCGCCATTCATGGTGCAGCAGCGGGGCTTGGCCTGAGTATAGCTCTTGCAACTGATCATCTCATCGCAGATTCGGAAAGTAAAGTTGCGATGAATTTTATCGGAATTGGATTAATTCCTGATGGCGGGGGACACTTCTTCCTTGAGCGTCGACTTGGTGAAGTAGGTGCAAAGGAGTTAATCTGGGAAGGTAAAGTCCTTACAGCGCTCGAAGCCAAAGAAAAGGGTCTCGTTCATGAAGTGGCAGACGGAACTTTGGAACAGACGGTAGAGAGAAAAGTACAAACGTGGCTGGAAAGCCCGGTCCAAGCTATGATCAAAACAAAAAAAATCCTTAGTGAAAAAAATCGGCCATTATTAATTAAAATGCTTGAGATTGAAAAAGCTGCTCAAATGAAAATGCGTCAAACAGCGGATCACCAAGAAGGAATAAAGGCTTTCATGGAAAAAAGAAAACCGAACTTCATCGGGAAATGAATGAGAAAGACCGTCATTTCCCTAGTGATGACCTCAGTATGTAGCAAAAAAGGGGTTCGGAAAACGTATCATTCATCAAATGATGTTCCCGAACCAACTGACCCAAAGCAACACCTTCAACTCCTCAGATATGGTTTCTAGCTAAATGTTATAACAAAGTTGATTGGAACGGGTGTGCGAGACTCCGGCGGGAAAAGCGCGTCCAAGGGAGACCCCGCAGGCGTTAGCCGAGGAGCACACCGGACCGCCCGCGGAAAGCGAGTGCCTGTAGCGGAAATCAACGGCCAAATTGTACAACCCATAAAAAAACCGTAGGCCGTCACGTTTTTGTGACGGCCTTTCTTTAAAATGATTACGCTTCCATCTTCGGTCAGCGATGAAAAAGCAATAGCGCTCCTGCAGGAGATGTACAGCGATGGGTTAAATCTTGGTAGTTTTTTTCATTCAAAAGATTTTGACCTAATTCTTTTGCTTGTTCATCATTCTCGGCTGTAAATGATTCATCCAATAGTTTTTCCCCTGACGGTTCAAAAACGGTTAATTTGTATATTCTGCTCATTTCCAAAACTCCCTCATCAATAATATACTGTCTTTTCTCTAAATACAGGAACTGTTATAAAAATTTTATCATTATCTGTCAATTTTGACTATTGTTATGTGAGGGAAATGTAGTAACACTGGAAATATAGATAAGTGGCTGAATATTTCGAAAAATGGTGAAAAATGACTATACCGAACAAACTTCATAGTTTTTTCCTTTAAGTTTGGAAAGAATGAATACAAAACCTATTTATACTAGAGGAATTCTCTCTTTAAAATGAAAAATCATAAATGATATAATAAACTAGAGTAAAAGTGCATCCAGGAAGTGTAGGAACGAAGGGAGTTTTTTGAATGACGGTAAAGATCGTGAATAATATTACGGAATTGATAGGAGATACACCTGTTGTAAGAATTAATCATTTAACGGGGAAGAATGACGCGGAGGTATTTGTGAAGCTTGAATATTTCAATCCAAGCCGAAGCGTAAAAGATCGGGCTGCCTTCAACTTGATCAGGCAGGCTGAATTGGATGGAATCATTCAATCCGGGGCGACTATCATAGAGCCAACCTCTGGAAATACAGGTATAGGGCTTGCAATGAATGCTGCCGCAAAGGGGTATCGGGCCATTATGGTCATGCCAGATAATATGTCAAAAGAAAGAATCAATATACTAAAAGCATATGGAGCGGAAGTTGTGCTAACCCCTGCATCGGAGCGGATGCCTGGAGCCATTCGTAAAGCAGAGGAACTCGCTGCAGAGATTCCTAATAGCTTTATTCCGCAGCAATTTGAAAACAAAGCCAACCCTGATATTCACAGAGTGACGACTGCCGTCGAGATTATGGATCAGATGGATGGAAAGCTAGACGTGTTTGTCGCAACTGCAGGGACGGGCGGAACGATAACTGGTACAGGTGAAGCATTAAAAGAACAGCTGCCTGATTTAAGGGTTGTCGTTGTCGAGCCTAAGGGTTCTCCTGTACTTTCAGGCGGAAAGCCTGGTCCTCATAAGTTAGTGGGTACGAGCCCTGGTTTTATCCCAAGCATTTTAAATACAAACGTATTTGATGAAATCGTTCAAGCGGCTGATGAAGACGCCATTTCTACCATGAAGGATATGGCTTCGAAAGAAGGGATATTCATTGGGCCTTCAGGCGGTGCCTCGGTTTGGACTGCCCTGCAGGAAGCCCGTCGTCTTGGAAGTGGAAAGCGAGTGTTATGCATTGCGCCGGATAACGGTGAACGCTACTTAAGTATGGATATTTTCAACTAATATTGGAAGGGGCCGAATGCCGTGTACAGCACAAAGTGTACGCCATTCGGTCTTTTTTCGGTTGAATTTGCCCATACTGGATTATCTGGTCCCTTGATATGTATTAAAGTAATAATATATGGGAAAGTATGTTCTGTTCATGTTAAAATTAAAAGTGAATTGTTGATAGAAATCGAGGTGTTACTTTTGAGTAAAGTGAAGTTCATTCATGCGGCGGATCTCCATTTGGATACTCCCTTTTCAGGGTTGAAGGATTTGCCATTAGCTATATTGAAGGAATTAAGGGAAAGCCCATTTAAAGCCTTCCAAAAAATCATTAATGAAGCAATTTACCATCGAGTTGACTTTATCGTCCTGTCGGGGGATCTGTTTGATGGGGAAAATCGGAGTCTCCGGACACAAGTCCGTTTTCGAACCGAAATGGAAAAACTCGAGCAACATCAAATCCCTGCCTATATCATTCATGGAAATCATGATCATCTCAGCGGCTCATGGATTACTGTAAAGCTACCGGATAATGTTTACGTTTTTTCTGGGCAAACGGAAGTGAAATTGTTCGAAAAAACGGATGGAACGACTGTCCACCTTTATGGTTTCAGTTATCCACGCCGTCATGTAAGGGAGAGAATGATTGAAACCTACATAAAAGCTGAAGGGGCGGATTATCATATTGGTCTGCTTCATGGGAATTTGGAAGGCAATTCCGAACATAGCCCATACTCCCCTTTTTCCCTGAAGGAACTTGCGGCTAAAGATTTCGATTACTGGGCATTAGGCCATATTCATAAGCATCAGGTTGTTTCAGAAGATCCGCTTGTGATTTACTCAGGAAATATACAAGGCAGGAACCGCAAGGAGTCTGGCGTAAAAGGTTGCCTGCTGGTCGAACTCGACGGTGACACGAAGCGCCATTCCTTTATTGAAACCTCTGAAGTGATATGGGATAGTGTAACGATTAAACCATCAGCTGATGGAGGATTTGATGCCCTGTTCAAGCAATGCAGGGAAGTAATTGAGCAAAAGGGTTTCGATGGAAGAAGCTATCTTTTGGAAGTGAAGTTGGATGTTGGAGGAGCAGCCGACGCTTACGGGGAATATCTTGAGGAATTGACCCGGATTTTACAGGAAGAAGAGCAAGGTGAATCGTTTGTCTGGGTCTATAAAATCAAAGTCATCCAGTCCGTGACTATGATCAGGACAAATGAAAGGTTATCGCCATTTATGGCTGAGGTATCCATGCTGGCTTCTGAATTTGATGATACAGAGGCTGCTCTGGCCCCGCTTTATAATCTCCCAGGTGCAAGAAGATATCTTGATGCCATAGAGTTTGATGAGCAGAGGGAGCTTTTGGATGAAGCGGAAAGCTGGCTTTTGCATGTGTTTGAACCGAATAAATAGGTACAGATAGGAGGAAGAGATTTGATTATTAAAGACCTCCATGTTTATGGTTATGGTAAACTGGAAAATCAGCGTTTTCCTGAATTGGGGCAGCTGCAGATTTTCTTTGGCGAAAATGAATCAGGCAAGTCCACCATCATGTCCTTCATTCATAGTATTCTATTTGGTTTTCCGACAAAGGTTCAAAACGAACCGCGTTATGAGCCTAAAATGCATGCCAAATATGGGGGAAGGCTTAGTCTCATAACAAAAAAGGATGGGGAAATCGTTATTGAACGAGTGAAGGGGAAAGCGACTGGGGATGTAAAAGTGACTTTCGAAGATGGAAGGGTTGGCGGCGAGGACGAGCTGAATGATATTCTCCATGGCGTTGATAAAAACTATTACCAAGCCATTTTTTCTTTCAATCTTCAAGGCTTGCAGGGGTTACATACACTAAGTGAAGGAACGATGAGTAAATATCTGCTTTCAGCCGGGCTGATCGGGAACGATAAACTTCTTGAAGCCGAAACGAAATTGCAAAAAGAGCTGGATTTAAGGTTCAAGCCATCAGGCCAAAAACCTCTACTGAATGTGAGGATAAAAGAACTTAGGGAATTGCAGAAAAAGGTAAAAGCATCAGAAGAAGAACAGCAGTCATATACGGCATTACTTCAGGAAGAGACAAAAATGAAGGAGGAGCTCGCTGACATCACGGAAGATATTCAAGAAATTGAAGAAAACCTTGTTACCATGAGTACTTTTTTACGAATAAAACCGTTGGTTGAAGAAAAGGACGAACTTGAAACCGAAATAAGTAAAATCAAGGATGTAAGTTTTCCTGTTGATGGTTTAAAAAGGCTTGAACAGCTTCAGGCAGTTGGAGTGCCCATGAAAGCCCATTTAGCTGCATTGACGGAGAAAATGGCCAAACTTGAAGGGAATCTTGCCGAAATCGGAATCAATCATTTCATCAAGGAACATAAAGAGCAAATTGAGCATGCGGTCGATCAAGGAACACTGCTGGAGAAGCTTGAGCTGGATATGCGCAAAGCAAAACATGAAAGGCTGATGGAAGAAAAGAATATCGAAAAGGTGAAACAGGAATTATTCTTGGATGTATCTGATGATGAAATAAGAAAACTCGATATCAGTACATTCATGAAGGAAAAGGTCAAAAGGGCAGAGAGAGAAAAGCATCATCTCCAAAATGTTAAAAAACAGCTTGATGAGAAATATGGACTGCAAAAGGGAAGCTTGGAAACGACGGAAGCCCGCTTGAAGGAGATTAAGGCCCAGATAATGCCAGAAGAAAAAAGAAGCAAGCTGGAATCTTTATTCAACAAGCAACAAAACATCGAACTTGAAGCAGCCAAAAGCATCATCCTTGATGAACAAATACTCGAACTTGAAAAACAATTGTCATTACAGAAAAAGAAGGAAGCGCATAACCGAAAACGTTCACTTTTCATGAATGGCGGTTTTATCGTATTACTATGTTTAGGTGCGATCAAAAGCTATTTCAGTGAACAAATACTATTGGGAATGATACTTCTGGCAGTGGCTGTTCTGTTTGCGGTTTCCAAGTCTTTCTTCAAAGGTGATGATATATTGTCCGGGTATAGTAAGCAATTGGATGAGGCAAAAAAGAAAAGGGCTGTAATTGCGAGTGAAGCAAAAAGAGAGAGTGAAGAAGAGTCGATGGGACAGTTGCTTGAGCTGGACCACCGTCTTCAAAGGCAGCTTGAGAATGAGAGATTCAAATACAAAGAACGAGAGGAAGCATTCGAATCGACCATCCAGGAATACGCATCTTGGGAAGCTGGCAGGGATCGGCTTGATAAAGAGGTGAGCAACATCTTAAGCGGTTGGGGCATGTCTTATCCCGGAGTGGAAATCAATCTTGAATCTGTATTGGAACTGCTGGAGAAATGGAAGGAAGCCGTTGAAAGAAAATATGAAACAATCAAGCAGTACCAATTTTTACATGCAGAGTTTGAAGGTAAAGTGAAGGCTTTATTTCATTTTGCCCACAGCCTTGATTTTGAGCCATCCACATGGAGGGAAGCAATAGCCCTTTTAAAACGGGAAATGAACAAAGCGGTGGAGTTCTCCGTTCAACTTACACAATGGATGAAGGAACGGGACCGTTTGGTAAACGAAATCGAGCAGTTGACGATGGAAAAAGACTATCTTGATGCAGAAATGGAGCAGCTTTTTGAGTTAGCGAAGGTAAAGGGTGAGGAAGAGTTCAGACATAACGCAGTTTTGTCCGAGAGGAAAGTCTCTTTGCAAAAACAACTTGATTTGATCAATGTTCAAATAGGGCAATCAAGAATGGAACATGAGCAAATTCAAACTTACCTAAAGCAGGGAATCACTACATATACATTTGAACATTTAGAAAGGAAACGGAAGGATTCCGTAAATTCTAAATCACTTTTATTAGAGAAACAGTCTGAAACGAAGCAAAGGATAAAGCAGCTTGAAGCTTCAGGAATTTATGACGACTTACTTCATCGTTTTTATGAAGAAAAAGCGGCATTCAACGAAGAAGCGAAGGAATGGGCGAAATTGGCAATAGCCAAAAGCTTATTGAATAAAACCTTGGACGGATATAAAAGGGAACGACTTCCGAAGGTTATCGCTGATGCTGAGCGGCATTTTTCCTTTTTAACGAAAGGGTGCTACCAAAAGATCATCCTTGATCAGTCGGGTGATGGGATTTGGGTACAGCGTAGAGACGGCTTGAACTTTAGGGCTGAAGAGGTCAGCCGCGGGACAGCAGAGCAAATTTATGTGTCCCTAAGGCTCGCACTTGCTGATCATACTTTTGAAAAAGATTCATTCCCTCTCATCATTGATGATAGTTTCGTCAATTTTGATGCGGAAAGGACAAAACGGATGCTTGAGTTATTGAAAAAAGTTTCGGAAAAGCGACAAATTTTCTTTTTTACTTGTCATCGGCATGTATTGGAGCATTTTAGGGAAAACCAAATAATTCGTCTATCCAGTTCCGTGTTGCGCCAAAATATGAATGATTTGATCATCCCCGAAATATAATGGGAAATAAACTATAAATAAAAGAGAGTGAAGTCAGTGAATATGGCTGAGTTTGTAAGCCAACATGATTCTTCATTAATGTTAATCATCGAAAAGGAGTTCCCTGATAAACGGTGTGTGGGGGGAAAGTATTCTGCCGAAGGACATACGATCACTTTATATAAGAGAGATATCGAAATACAGTGTGAACGCTCTCTTGGCTCGCTTGAAAGGCTTGAGGAATATACATGGATCATCCTCACACATGAAATGGGTCATGCGTTGGACCCGGATCTTGCCGTACTGAGTAAGGAGCTATACAGTACGGGAAAATCAGAAATCCTTTATCAAATAGAAGTCAATGCCTGGAACATCGCCGAAGGATTAATCCCTTATATCGATCAGGATTTATTTACCTTCATTAGAGATGAATCCCTTGCACATTGTACAAATCGCCTGTTGGTCGGTTAAAATGCTCTCCGAATGGAGGGCTTTTCTTTATTCGCTAAATGAAACCGTTCGGTGGTTCCGACAGGAGAATGTCTCTATGTAGGAGCATGAAAGAATGAAACGGCCATTTGGAAGTTGTGCAAAATGAAGGATCTGAAATGAGGGTCTAATCTTTTTTACACATGAATGTTTACCTAGGATGACACGGAGTTTATGGTTTATACTCTTTTTTTAGATTGACAGTGAGAATCATTTTCATTAAACTGGTATTATTAGATTAATAAGGGGAGTATATTAATGCGACCAGCTATTAACACTCAGTCTCTATCGCTCGGTTATGGTGATAAATTAATTATAAATGATATGAATATAGAAATACCACGTGGGGAAATCACCGTATTCATCGGTGCAAATGGATGTGGGAAATCAACATTGCTTAGGTCGGTTGCCCGCTTATTAAAACCGCAATCCGGCTCAGTTTTACTTGAAGGCAAAGCGATTTCAACCATGTCATCGAAGGATGTAGCAAGAAAGATGGCGATTCTTCCACAATCGCCGATTGCTCCTGAAGGACTTACAGTCTATCAACTTGTGAAGCAAGGAAGATATCCTTACCAAAGTTGGTTGAAACAGTGGAGTTCCGTGGATGAAGAGAAAGTTCAAAAGGCAATCGAAGCAACGAACCTGTCCGAATTGAAGGATCGGGCAGTCGATGAATTATCGGGAGGCCAGAAGCAGCGTGCATGGATAGCGATGACACTGGCTCAAGACACGGACATCATTTTGTTGGATGAACC
Source organism: Peribacillus sp. NPDC060253 (assembly GCF_042727425.1). Lineage (NCBI taxonomy): Bacteria > Bacillati > Bacillota > Bacilli > Caryophanales > Bacillaceae > Peribacillus > Peribacillus sp. NPDC060253. The sequence continues at coordinate 6,026 of NZ_JBHXAS010000114.1, read as the reverse complement.
GACTACATATCTCGATATGACCCATCAAATCGAGATTTTGGATTTATTGTTCGACTTGAATGAGTTGGAGAACCGAACGATCGTGATGGTGCTTCATGATTTGAATTTGGCTTGCCGTTATGCGGATAATCTGGTGGCACTTAAAGAAGGAGCGATACACGCTCAAGGCCGGCCGGAGGATATCATCACGCCTGGATTGGTAAAGCATGTCTTCGGGATGGAATGTCAAATTTCCTTTGATCCGATTTTCGGCAGCCCGATGTGCATCCCGTTTGGTAAAGGCCGTTACGCTCACAGGCAGGTAAAAGCGCTCGCCAATGCATAACCTCACACCTACTATCGAAAAAGAGCTGCAGGGATATCGCATATCCTTACGAGATGAAGCCAAAGCTTCCAAGACCTTTGATCATCTAGATGAGCTGATTCAGTATGCCCAGGCACGGACAGGGGCGGAAACGACAAGAATAGCCATTTCAATGTGGTTCAGGCGATATGCTTTTTTTGTTACGGCACAATTGTACATGGTCAGTAAACACCGGCTCATCTGGGAGGGCACATTAGGGGACATTGCCGTTTTGGATGATCCCGAAGATGAACATTGGCTGCCGCATTTTTTGTTGAAAACTAACAAGTGGAGCGATGTTCAAGAAAAGGAAAGCTCTATTGCCCTCCAGTCCATATTAAGCAGGTTTGGTGCGGAAGCGATTCACCCGCTTTCTAAAACGACTAGAATATCAAAACTTGTACTATGGGAAACGATCTGGAGCTATACGGTATGGATGTATAGTGAGCTACTGAAGCAGACTGATATAAAGACACGTGTTGAAACGGACATTGTAAAGTTGCTTGAAGATGAAGTATGGCTGAATATTGAAAAGCATTCACCATTTAAACGATTCATTGGGGAAAAAACTGTCGAAGAGTCCATGAATCCTTATAAACGGGTGACATGCTGTTTATATTACCGGATTGAGGGCCAGGGAAAATGCGCGTATTGTCCGAACAAGAACTGTTGAATAATATCGATTACAAAGCCAGGCTTGGGTTCAAGGCTGGCTTTCTTGTGGTGTGAAAAAAGTGGCAGCCGCCCAGGCTTTTTTTCCTTCAAATTGTCTATCACTTATTAACGAAACTAAACGCACTGGCCGGGTTGATATGTTATAATGTTGATATTTAATTGAACGGAGGCAGTCGCATGGGAAATGGGATCATTCACTACGGAATTGGTGAAGTAGTAGATATATATATGTATATTAAAACGAGTACAAAAGCGGTTGCAAGTAATGGAAAGCCGTTTTTAACATTGATTTTGTGTGATAAAACCGGGGAAATCGAGGCAAAGCTATGGGATGTTTCCGAAGCAGATGAGAAGACCTACAGCTCGGAAGCCACGGTGAAAGTTCAAGGGGAAGTCCAAAATTATCGAGGGCGCAGCCAATTGAAAATCCGTAATATTAGAATCACTTCAGATGCTGATGGCGTCACAAAAGCGGATTTGATTCAAACGGCACCTTTAAGTCAGGAAGAAATGATGGAAACGATCACTCAATTCATTTTTGAAATGAGGAATCCGAATATCCAAAGAGTGACTAGACACCTTATTAAGAAATATCAGAATGAATTCCTGACGTTTCCTGCTGCCACCAAGAACCACCATGAGTATTTGTCGGGACTCGCCTATCACGTGGTATCGATGCTGGGGCTGGCTAAGGCCATTTCAAGCCTCTATCCTTCGCTCAATAGAGATCTTTTGTATGCGGGGGTCATTCTGCATGACCTTGGGAAGGTACATGAGCTATCTGGACCTGTATCGACTGTTTATACCGTGGAAGGGAACCTGTTAGGTCATATCACCATCATGGTAAATGAAGTCGGTAAAGCTGCAGAGGAATTGGGGATAGAAGCAGAAGAAATCATGATCCTTAAGCACTTGATATTAAGCCATCATGGCAAAGCGGAATGGGGCAGTCCCAAGCCGCCAATGGTGAGGGAAGCTGAAGTATTGCATTATATTGATAACATGGATGCCAAGATAAATATGATGGACCGGGCCTTGGAAAAGGTGAAACCGGGTGAATTTACGGAAAGAGTCTTCGCACTCGATAACCGGTCATTCTATAAACCAACATTTTAAAAAAATATGCTTCTTTCCCGTCGTGGAAAGAAGCATATTTTTTTTATTCTCGCATATTCTCTAGTAAATGAATAGTAGATTTTTTGGGAGGGAATGGACATGCCAATTTGGATTTGGTTCGTGTTTATTGGAATAATTGTCAGTGCAGTCATGTCAATTTGGACAGCTAGGCAGGAACGTCTCATAGATGATGCTTGGATCGAGAAGGAAGGTCAGAAGTATATTGAACGTATGGAAGAAGAGCGTGAGAGGCGTAAGAAGGATATAAATCAGGGAGCTTAGCTGAATGATGAAAAAAAGCGACAGGACAAAGTCCTGTCGCTTTTTACTATCGAATTATTTTTCTGCTTTAGTTGCATCACCAGAAGTAATGGCATCTTTTAGATCTTTATCTTTAATCTTCACGTCCGCTTTTTTAACTTCTGCATTCAAAATATCTTGAACTTTAGTTTGGTCAATTTGAGCGACTTTCAAATCATATTCAAGATCTTTTTTCATATCTTTGTATGATTTTTTTTCTTTTATATCTTCAAGTTGGATGATGTGGTAGCCATAATCGGATTTAACCGGTTTGCTGATTTCATCTTTCTTCATTTTGTATGCTTGTTCTTCAAAGGCAGGAACCATTTCACCTTGACCGAACCAGCCTAGCTCTCCGCCTTTTTCAGCTGTTCCTGTGTCTGTTGAATATTCTTTTGCAAGTTTAGCGAAGTCTTCGCCTTTGTCCAATTTAGCTTTAACTTCATCAGCCGTTTTTTGGTCTTTTACAAGAATATGTCTCGCTTTGATTTGTGGTTTATAGTCTTCATAAGCTTTCTTCACATCAGCTTCTTTTACAGTAATATCAGCAACAGCTGCTTTTTCTTGAAGCATACCGATTTTAAGTGCACGTTTAAGATCATCTTCGCTCTTATATCCGGAAGAGGCTAGGGCCGTTTCAAAATTTTCACCCATTTGTTCTTTAAGCTCGTCCGCTTTAGCGTTAACTTCTTTATCCGATACTGTATATTTTTCGGAAAGAACTTTTTCATAAACAAGTTCTTGAAGAACTGTTTCACCATAACGGTCTTTCATGACATTGTAGAACTCTTCTTTAGATATATCTCCCGCTTTAGTTTCCACGACTGCTTCCTTGTCGCTGTTGCATGCTGTAAGTCCGATCAGCCCTGCAGTAACAGCAATCGATAATGCCCATTTCTTCATTAAAAACAACTCCTAGTTTTAAGTTTCTGATTTACTATTCTTTGTAATTCCACAAAATTAACTATAACATATTCTGGTTACTTTACAAAAAATAATATATTGATGTATCAATAAGAATTTTTGAAAAATGGGTGTACGCCTACCCAGATAATAAACGTTTACATATGATACATCGAGGACATCAAAAGGAGGTAGCAGAATGAGTAATGGATTTAATGGAGGTTTCGCTTTGTTAGTGGTGTTATTCATTTTATTAATAATTGTAGGATCAGCATTTTGCTAATCGATTGCAAAATTAATAATGAAAGTGCCCACTCCTTTTGCCGTGGAGTTGAATAGGATAGGGTAGACGCTCAACAGAAAATGATTGAAATGTTTATCAAGCTATGAAAGGAATGGATTCCTTTTGGCGGATATAAGAGTGCGCATGAAATTGCTGGTACTTAAGAATGGAAAGGAGGAAGATCAATGTCTGGAGGAATAGGTGGAGGCTTTGCTCTAATTGTCGTTCTTTTCATCCTGTTAATAATAATTGGAGCTTCTTGGTTATAAACTCATAAACAAAAGGCGAAGCAGACCGCTTCGCCCTTTTTCTTTATGTGGATAATGCTCCGGATATCACCAATGTATGTAACAAATGATTTGTCGTCATTTGTTGCTCATCTCTACGTATACAAAATTTCAATATAGGAGGATAATAACATAATCGTAATTAATACATTAATGGTCCTGAATACTTTAGGCTGCCGGTCTTCAGCAATTTCCTTTTGAATACATAAAGAGTTTGTCATTCTATTAATATTATAAAAGATCAAAATAGCAAAAATAATAAACCAGAACGAGATCAAAGCCTAAATCCCTCCTTGCAAAACATCATGTATAAATACGATACCAAATTATAATGAAAAAAGATACCAAAAAATCTTATCAGGAATCTTTATGGATGGTTATGAAATCACTTTTGAATAAGTATGTCATACCCTTCTCGATGTTCTTCGATATAAGAATGTCCTGGGGATCCAACCAGGTTTTTTATATAAATGAAATCCGATACACATAATCCGGTATGCAGGGATAATAAAATAGTGAAATAATGAATGTAATGTGGAAAACTAAGGGCACAACCAATTAAAATAACAGACATAATGAAGAAAGGTAACACAAGGGTCAAGAGATATAGGTGCTTTCGAATCGGATGATTCACATTAACTTTGCATGTAAGTATAAGGTTCCACTTCAAGGACCAAGAAGTTTTTACTTTTTTACATAATAATCGTAAGGGTAAATAGTGTAATAGTTTGTGAACAGGATATAATAAAAGAAAAAGGCTAAAAAATACCATTGTTTGGTCGTCATACAAAACAATATGGGATGTAAAGAAACTTAATATTGTATAGATCAGAACAAAAGACATCAATATTGTAAAAACTGAAAAAAGGATCAGGCGGCCATTCCCATATTGTTTTGCCAGGTCAATTGTTTTCCACGAATTCATTTCGAAATCAGCCCTCCAAAGACTGTTGAATTTACATACATACATTACGATGAATGGGGGGAAATAGCAATAGAATTATTGGATTTAGTTATAAGAGAATATTCACTTCAGGACGGAAGAAGGCTTAAGGTGCATAAGACCGGGTTTTCGAACTACAGAATAGGCGGATTTTTGAGCAGGGATTTCCAATGGTTTTAAACCTTTTAAGTTAAATTTGAATGATTGATTGGGGATTAATGATATATGAGAAATATGAATGAAGAAATAGAAATACTCCGTTTTCATCAGCGACTTTTATTAAACCTGATACGCAATCCGGAAGCCAAGTTGGACTTTCTTTTTGTGGAAAAAAATTTCACGAAGAAGGAAGCGGAAGAATTATTGGAAACATGTGATATCTTGAGCAAACGCTATGAAATAGAAAAAGCGGAAGGGTACATGAACTTTCGACCGCTTTTTAATCAATTTGAAAGAAAGGTTAATCCAAAAATAACCATAAAGGAATGCATTGATGCATGCCTATCACAAGGTTTATATGTATCATTCATGAAGGAAATGGATAGAGTGTGAGATTAAACTGGCTCAGTTTCTTTCTCTATCTTTTTTTTTGTAATTTTACCCTCCACATCAGTAAACTCCTGATCAATATTATCGAATGACCGTTCAAAGATTTGCATGAAATCTTCACCGTATATATTACGGATGACAGCCATCATTTCAATCATATCCGGAAACTTACCGTAAAGCTCGCGAAGGGGAAGGGCACCTGAGAAAGCAGAGTTCTTACTTGGGTCGTATGTTTCCATTAAATCAAGAAGAATTCTTTCACCTTCAGGGGTGATTTCTATATACGTATTCCTTTTGTCATTTTCTTTCTTTGAAAATGTTAAAAACCCGCGTTCTTCTAATTTTTTTGAAAAGTTAAATGCCGTAGAAACATGCATGACCCCAAATTTTGCAACGTCTGAAATGGAAGAGCCATTAAGATGGTAGGCAATCCAAAGAATATGGTGCTCATTGATATTTAAATCATAAGGCTTAATCCATTGCTGCCAATCTTTTTCAATCGATTTCCATAATGCTTTGCTTAATTGTGCAATTCGTTGACTAAAAATCATTGCTTCTTTCATAGAATAATTTTTATTCTGCATTTTATGGGCTCACCTACTTATAAGATTCTGTACATTTATTATG